>NZ_SRZM01000395.1 GCF_019402445.1 Brachyspira pilosicoli | reverse complement strand
TTTTTTTTTCTAATAAATTGATTTTATGGTCTATCATAAACGATTCCTTTTTGCTGATATAGTAAAAACAGCAATTAACTAATAGTAATAGAGAAATTTATTTTTGTCAAATAATTATTAATTATTTATTACTCAAAATTATAATTTCTATAGCAAAATACTATCACTTCTATATCTGTAATATTATTTTCTTTTAATAATTTTATAAGCTCTTTTAATGTGGCACCAGATGCATAAACATCATCTATAATAAGAAGTTTTTTATTTTTAATGTTTTCTATATTTTTAATTGTAAAAGCATTTTTTATATTGTCTTCTCTTTCTTTTAATGTTTCCAATACTTTTTGCTCTTTTATATTATTGTTTAATAGGATATCATCAGATTTTTTTATATTAAGCGTTTTTGATATTACATCAGCAAAAAAACTCATAACATTATTATTTTTATTTGATGGCACATATAAAAGCAAATCAAAATTAGTATTTAAATATTTATAGCAATTAAAAAAACTTTCAAATATTAAAGGAGTATTATTTATATTTTCTTTTTTAAAAGCTCTAAGTTCATCTCCAAGCTCTAAATCCAAATCACCAAGAGCAGATACTCTTATATTATTATCTAAATAAAAAGTTTTGTATGGTTTAAAAATGTTTATTGCCTTTTTTTGTTTATTATAATATATGTTAAAGCTATATAAATAGAGTTTAGAATTATTCCTTTATATCCATTAATTAAAGAATTAAACCACATATCATAATTAAATATATTTAGTAATAAAATAGATGAAAACCTTGCTGCTATAAAAGATAAAATAGATAAAATAATGATGTAATTACTGTTTTTAAAAAAATGCTTAATAACTGATATTAATAAAGAATAAACTATTCCTTCAAATATTAAAAAATACAAAATAGGTACATTAGGCATTTGAAATATTAAATAGTTTACAAGTGGGGATAATATTGAAAGAGCTATTAAATAAATTGGGCTTAGAATAAAAGTGCCTATAGATAAAGCAAAAAATATAGGAAGAAACTCTGTGCCTTTAAGTCCTACAAAGTGTACAGCAATAGGAGATATTATACTTACTGCTATTAAAGATATAAGAATTAAACTTTCTGATTTTATTTTTTTTATAGCCAAACTACTAATCATAGTCTTATTCCTTATGTTATTTATTTAAAGTTATAAATAATATATCATAATATAGAGTTTTTTTAAATATAGTGAAAAAATATCTGCACTTTTCGCGAAGCGTACCCGAAAGGCGAAAACTTTGACGAAGTCCGCACAGCGAAGGCGGGAAAAAGTTGAATAAAAAACTTATATAACAAAATTTTATGTATGTACTATTATCAATTGAATTTTTTTGTTTATAATATAATATATTTGTCTATGGAAACAATGTATAATAAATTTTTAAATATCATAAATACGGACATCACTTTAAATAAAAACTTGAAAATATTACTTAGTATATTTGCAATACTATTTTCAAATGTGCCTTTATATATATATTTATTTAGTATTGATATAATAGAAGCAAATACATTGATTTTATTTGTTGTAAAAAGCTATCCTTTTTCATTTTTTTATTTATTTTGTTTTACTATATTTTTTCATACAGACGTATTAAAAATTAAAACAATAGTAATGACTTTTTTGTCTTTTTTGCTAATAAGTTTACTGTTATTTTCTTTTCATTTTATGTTTAATTATGTTACAATGCCTCCGTATGATTCTGAAGATTTTTATGTTATTATAAATAATTTGGTATTTGTGCCTTGTATATTTTTTATTATAATGATTATTTCTTATATAAATTTTGATTTAAAAGACACAAAAAATATATCTGAGTTTTTTACTATGGTCGGAGAGACTTTCTCTTGGCTTTTTATTATTAATACAGCAAGCAGTGTTTTAGTTTCAATAGCATATTTTTTAATTTTTATAGTAGGTGCTTCTTTAGCTTCGTTAGTTTATTCTTATGATGAGGCGGGATTTATATTTGCAAAAATTGCTATTTCTTTAATAATATTTTTATATAGTTTAGCTTTATTTGTATCTTATTTTTTATATAGAAAAACTAAGTCTATTATATCAATATATTTATCAAGAATGATTATGATATTTAGCTTGATAATTATATTTATACTTTTTATCGCATTATTATCTGCAGAGTTTAGACCTTATGCAAATACAGTTAGTTTTGTGGTTTATAATATAGCACTTTCTCTTATGATGATTAATCTTTTGTTTACAAGGCTAGATAAAAAGGCTACTATATTAACTAAGATAATATATTGTTTGGTTGTAATTTCTATATCATTATTGGATTTAATTATATTCAGCACTATAATATATAGAATTATAAATTATGGCTTTTCTATGAGTAAACTTATACTTTTAATAAATTGTATATTGTTTTTAGCACATCTTATTTATATTGCGATTAACGTTGTAAAAACATTTAAGACTTCATTTGAAGAGTGCATTGTAATGAAAGATATATGTATAGACAATACTAAGCATATGATATTTATTTATATTTATTTAGTATGGTTTTTGATTATATGCTTTGTTCTACCGTTTTTCTTTGCTAGCATGTGAGATTGATTAATTAAGATTTTTAAGGGGAAATAAGTGGGCCAGCAGGGACTTGAACCCCGGACCCGATGATTATGAGTCATCTGCTCTAACCGACTGAGCTACTGGCCCCTATTATTTTGTTTGTTTTGATTTTGCTATTCTATAGCAGACTATTAAAAAAGTCAAGAGTAAAAGCAGTATTTTTTTTGTTTAATTTAATAATATAATTTGTAATTGTATTAATTGTGTTATTTTAATTGATAATATGTAATTTTAGTTTGCAAAAAGAGCCCTTAAAAACCTTGACAAATAAAGCCTTTTAAGTAAAATGGTAGAAATATTTTTATTGAATAGAGTTATTATTAAGGAAATAGTTTTATGATTAAGTTTTATAATTCATTAACTAGGCAAAAAGAAGAGTTTAAACCGATGAATGAAAAAGAGGTTGGAATGTATTCTTGCGGACCTACGGTTTATAATTATGCTCATATTGGTAATTTTAGGGCTTATATATTTAGTGATTTGGTGAGAAGAGTTTTAGAAGATTATGGATATAATGTAAAGCTAGTAATGAACTTAACAGATGTTGATGATAAAACTATAAGAAACTCAAAAGAAAATCATATATCATTAAGTGAATATACAAAAAAATATAAAGAGGCTTTTTTTGAAGATATAAAAACTTTAAGAATAAAGCCCGCAACAGTAAACCCTTCTGCTACAGAACATATAAAAGAGATGATAGATATAATAAAACTTCTAGAAAAAAACGGTCATACTTATGAGGCAGACGGTTCTATATATTTTAAGATAAGCACATTTCCAGAGTATGGTGAATTAGCTAACCTTGATAAGCAGGAATTAAAAGAGGGAGCTTCTGGAAGAGTTTCAAGCGATGAATATGATAAAGAAAATGCAAGCGACTTTGTACTTTGGAAAGCATACACAGAAGAAGACGGAGATGTTTATTGGGATTCTCCTTTTGGAAAGGGCAGACCTGGTTGGCATATAGAATGCTCTGCTATGAGCTGCAAATATTTGGGCAAGCATTTTGATATACATACTGGAGGGGTTGATAATAAATTTCCTCATCATGAAAACGAAATAGCACAAAATGAGGCTGCTTTTAATGAGAAGTTTGTTAACTATTGGCTTCACTGCGAGCATTTAATTGTTGATGGAGAGAAGATGTCAAAGTCTAAAGGCAATTTTTATACTCTTAGAGATTTGCTTAATAAAGGTTTATCTGCTGAGGCTATAAGATATTCGCTTATGAACTCTCATTATAGAAAGCAATTAAACTTTACTATAGAAGGAATCAATCAATCTCAAAGTGCAATAGACAGAGTTAATGATCTTATATTTAGACTTAAAGATGTTAATAAAACTGATGCTGATGATAATGCTGTAATGAAAGAACTTGAAGAGGCTAATAAAAACTTCTTTGAATCTATTTATGATGATTTAAATGTTTCTGAGGCTTTGGGAGTATTTTTTAGTTTTATAAAGAGTATAAATATTTCTTTTGATTCTATTAATGTTAGTTCAAGAGATGCTATAATAAAGTTTATAGAGAGAGTAAATAATATAATAAACTGTTTTAATATGAATGGTGAAAAAGAAATAGAAAGCTCAGAAGAAGAAAAAATTAATAAACTCATAGAAGAACGTACTTTAGCTAAAAAAGAGAAAAATTATAAAAGAGCAGATGAGATAAGAGATGAACTTAACAGTATGGGAATAGAGATAATGGATACACCAAATGGCGTTAGATGGAAAAGAAAATAATAATATAATAGATTTAATTACTAATACTTATCAGCATATAAGCGGTATTGGTCCTAAAAAAGAAGCCCTACTTTGGGAAGAAGGTTTAAAAGATTGGCAAAGTGCATTAAAAAATATTAATTATTATGCAATGCCTAATTCTATAAGAGAAGCCTTAAAAGATGAACTTCCCAAATCTATATATAATTTGAACTCAAAAAATTATGATTATTTTTTAAAGAAGTTTCCTAATCAAGTATTATATAGACTTTATCCTATGTTTATGGATAAAACTGTGTTTTTGGATATAGAAACTACAGGTATGAAGCCTGCAAAGTCTTATGTTACAGTGATAGGCTGTTATGACGGTAAAGATATGCAGGTGTTTATTCATGGAAAAAATGAGAGAGATTTTCTAGATTATATAAAAAATTATTCTATTGTTGTTACTTTTAATGGTTCTTGTTTTGATATACCATTTTTAGAGAGATATTTTAATACAAAAATAAAATGTGCTCAGATAGATTTGCGTTTTGTATTAAAGGACTTGGGTTATACCGGCGGATTAAAAAAAATAGAGAAAGATGTTGGCATTGATAGGGGAGACGATATGCTTGGTGTGAATGGATACACCGCCGTTTTGCTTTGGAATTATTATTTAGATACTAAAGATGAAACAGCAATAGATTCTCTCATACATTATAATTTGCTTGATACTATTGATTTAGAATATTTATTATGTCTTGCATACAATAAATATGCTGAAAAATATAATACTACTCTTTTAGAATATAAAAAGCTTCCTTCTGTGAGTAAATATAAGCCTAATAAAAAATTAATAGACTATCTTCACAAACACCCTCATAAATATTCACCTAAAAATGATGATTAAAATTAATAAGCTTGGTCTAATATTGTAGTGATAGCATCATACGTCATAGCTTTAGGAAGTTTGTCCATACCGCTGTAAGTTAAAGCTATACTAGCAACATTATTAAATTTGCTTCTATCCATATTTATTTCATTAAGTCTTCTAGGTAAGTTGAGGTCATGAAGAAGTTTTTTAATATATTCACCGCTTTGGCTTGCTATTTCAAAAGGAGTCATTTCAGGGTCAACTCCGTTAATGAAATCTGCAAGTATTGTATATTTATCAGGTACAACAGGTATATAATATTCCATAATATGCGGAAGAAGCATTGAAGAGATAATGGATTTATTAACATTATACATATTATTAATAGCAATAGATAAAGCCCTTGAAGCCCCAAGACTAGCATTAGAACTAGCCATAGCACACATCATATTAGCCATAGCTATATTTGATATATTGTCTACATTTGAGCTGTCTAATATAAGTTTACTTAATCCTTTTATGCTTAATCTCATAGCATTTTTAATAATAGGAGCATTAATTTCATTTAGAGTAGTGCTCATATACAAGTCAAAAGCCATAGCAAATACACTTAAAGCACTGCTTATAGAATATTTTACAGGTACTGTTGTATATAATGCAGGGTCTATTATACAATCACTTGCATATATATTTTTATCAGTAGATTCTTTGCATATTCCATCATATTTATCTACCAAATACATTCCAGTAGTAATTTCTGATAAAGAACCAAGTATAGTAGGCACGCTTATTAATGGGAATGGCTTATGATATACAGTTTGACCACCAACATAATCTGAAGCTTCTCCGCTATTAGTAACTACAACAGAAGCACCTTTAGCTATATTTTGAACTTTAAATCCTCCTATAGCAACTATACATTCTGCTTTACTATATCTTACTAAATTAGCTATAACATCTGAAGCATCACTATTAGAACTTGAACCTACTTTAGAATAAACCATAACATTCATTAGATTATCTTCTAATTTGCTTACTATTCTATCTATTACGCCTATTTGATTGAAAGAGTTTCCATCTGTTACAACAACAACTCTTCCGCCGTATTGTTTAATTGTGTCATGAAGACATTCTATAGAATCAATTCCGAATTTTATTCTAGTTGGTAATTTAAACTCTATTATAGCCATATTTACTCATCATAATAAAAATTAATTTTACTGCATTAATTCTCGGAAAAAGTATGTTTATTTTTTAAGTTAAATATTATTTTTTGTGTATAGTGAATATTTGGTAGTTTGTGAAAATATTTGTTTAATTTTTATTTTTGCATTATTTTTGGGGACTAGTCCCCAAACCCCTACTTCTTTTGGTGACCCAAAGAAGCAAAAAGACTGCATTTTATGAAATATCACCCAAAACATATTTTATTATTTATATATATTTTTATTATATATGAAATTTAAATATTTGCATTTTTTAAACTTTGAATAACTCCGCACCGCGACCGAAGGGAGTGCCTGCGACTGAAAGAAGTACCTTTAGGTATGGGTGCGAGCGGCGGGAAAAAGAACAATAAAAAAAATTGATAAACTAATAATTATATCTCTATCAAGTTTATGCCGTATTTCTTCGACAACTCTTTATACTTCAAATTGCATTTTATTTCATCGCCTATTGAACTGCAGCAATTCATCATCACATAAAGCTTACTTCTAACACTGCTGTCATACTCTTCGCATAATTGCTTAACAGTTTCATAAACGCAATAATCTTTTGCCTCTCCGCATATATATATTTTATCATAATCTTTCATTGTATAAATCCAAGTATGAGAATTATTAGAAGTATATTTGCTTACAACTTCTTGTTTTATAGCTCCATACATTTCGCTGAATTTATCTGTGCCTTTAACTATTCTATTAACTGAAGTATTTTTTGCTCTCTCATAAAAAAGAAGCATATTAGATAATTGTTTTTCTATAAGCCAGCCGTCTGTAGCATATATACAATGATAAGGCCAAACAATTAGGTTTTGACTACCTTGTGATTTTAATGTTCTTACATAATCAATTTGAATATCTTCAAAAACAGGTATTACTTCTTTATTTTCTATTTTTTCTATTGTAATTTCTGTAAAAGGATTAACATCATTACCTTCTTTATCTTTCCATAAACAAGGATGAAATATAGCATCATATCTATGAGTGTCTATTGTAGTGTATATTGCTGAAATTGAGTTTATATTTTCAAAAATAAATTTAGTTATTCTTGAAATATCTTGTTTAGCTCCGCGTACAGGCAATGCCCCTTTTTCTGTATCTACAAAATCTCTCTGTGCATCAACTATAAGCATTGCATAATTATTTTCAGATTTTTTATTATCGCTACTACTAGCAAACTCTTCTGCCAATTTATATATATCGCTTTGTTTGATTGGGTTTTCTTCTTTAGCTATATAATCTTCGTTAACTATTTGTTTATATTCCATAAATAAATCCCCTTATACAAGCTTATTTTATATACATGATAATATAATAATAATTTTTGTAAAGCATTTTTGTTTTATAATTAATTATTTTAGTATATGGCTAAGCTATAACTCTTATATTTAATTTTAATAAAACTAAAATATTTGCACTTTTTGGTTCTTTTGACGAAGTCCGCACCGCGACCGAAGGAAGTGCCTACGACCGTAGGAAGTACCTTTAGGTATTGGTGCGAGCTGCGGGAAAAAGAACAACAAAAAATTGATAAAAAATAATTGTTTCAATGTATTATAAATATTTTTTAAACTCATTAAAATTTATTTTTTATGTTTTTACTTATTTCGGGGACTAGCCCCCGAATTTGGTATTGGTATAAAAGAACCAAAAGAACTGCATTTTATAAAATCTACCTTTAGGTATATGTTAAATTTTAGATGTTATATTACATCTAAGATATATTGTAAAATATAAAGTTGTAGTATTTGCACTTTTTGCAACTTTCGGGAAAAAGTTGAATAAAATAAAAACTTATATAATTAAACATAAAAGTTTTAAAACAATTTATATAAACAAGTTTTGAGTTCAATAAAAAAACTAAATATTCATTTCTTTCTTTAAATAATTCGCTTTAATAACAAAGTCTTCATTCTCTCTAAAAAACTCTTCTCTATCAAGCTTCAATAATTCTCGCATCTCATCTTTTGCCTTACGCATAATCTCAGCATCTTTTACAATATTTCCAAGCTTAAAATCTGCTATGCCGCTTTGCTTATCTCCCAAAAACTCTCCAGCACCCCTAAGCTCTAAATCTTTTTCAGCTATCTTAAAACCATCAGTAGTTTCGCATATTACATTAATTCTCTCTTTTATTATATCATTAAGCTCGCTATGAAGTATTAAGTAACAATAGCCAAGTTTATCGCCACGCCCAACTCTTCCTCTAAGCTGATGAAGCTGCGATAATCCAAAACGCTCTGCACCTTCTATTAATATTGTCGTGGCGTTGGGGTTGTCTATACCTACTTCAATTACCGTTGTTGAAAAAAGCACCTTTATCTCACCATTTGAAAACCTATTCATAATATATTCTTTCTCTTCATCTTTCATCTTACCATGTATTATTTCTATGTTAATGTTTTCAAAATAGGTTTGCTTAGCCCTCTCAAACTCGCTCGATAAAGTAATTATACTGCTGTCATCATTCTCTATAAAAGGAAAAACCACATAACCCTGCTCACCTTTTGCTATTCTGCTTTTTAAAAACTTATAACAATGGTCTCTTTCGTATAACTCTTTATATTTGGTAAGCACGCCCTTTCTTCCTTTCGGCATGCTCTTAATAATAGATAAATCCAACTCTCCAAATAAAGTTAAAGCCAAAGACTGAGGTATTGGAGTTGCTGTCATTAATAGATAATCAACATTATTTCCTTTTGATAATAATTTATTTCTCTGATTAACTCCAAATCTCTGCTGTTCATCTACTATAGCATAAGCAAGATTTTTAAATACAACTTCATCATATAGTATAGAGTGCGTTCCTACTAATATATGAGTTTTGCCTTCTCTAAGTCTTTTTAATGTATATGCTCTTTCATTCTGACTAACAGATGAAGTAAGTATATCTATTTTTATAACATCTTCTAAGTTGGCATTTTTTATTATTTTTTTAAAAGTATAATAATGCTGAAGTGCTAATATTTCTGTGGGAGCTAAAAAGGCTGTTTGAAAATTAGATTCTGTTGGTATTAATGCAGTTAAAAATGCCACAATAGTTTTTCCAGCACCAACATCTCCCTGAAGAAGCCTAAATAATTGCCTATTAGAAAACATATCTTTTTTTATCTCTTCTATAGCATTATTTTGGTCATCTGTAAGATTAAATCCTAAACTTAATTTCACCCTATCTAATAAATTACTGCTATTATACCTTTCTTCTTTTATAAGTATATTTGGCCTTCTCTCGCTTAAATGTATATACTGAAAAGTTAAAAACTCTTCAAAAACTAAACTCTCTCTTGCCTCTTCCAATGCCTCAAAAGATGTAGGAAAATGCATCTCCATTATAGAGCTTACAAAACTTTTTAATCTGTATTTTTTCTTGATAACCTTTGGTATATCATATTGCATGTTCTTTTCAAATTTTTCTAACTCACTTACAATTAAAGTTCTTAATTTTTTTTGAGATAGCCCTTCTGTAAGCGGATATATAGGCACTATTTTTCCATAGGATAAAGAATTAGAAGAAGGCTTTTCAAACTCCACAAACCTGCATTGCACCTTCCCTCTCATATTGCGTACAAACTTCCCTGTAAGATATAATTTTGCTCCTTTAGTTGCTCCAGCAGGAACACGTCCGCCATATATAGGAACTTCGCATAATGTGATGCCGTCTGTTACTATTATTAATGGCTTCTTTCTAAACTGAAAAGTAAAACTGCCAACATCTATAACTTCAACATACACCACAGAGTTTTTATCTGGATTTTTTAATGCTTCATTTATCTTTAATGTGTTTCTTCTGTCATCATATGTTCTTGGGAAAAATGTTATTAAATCATAAAGTGTGAATATATTTTTTTTAGCGAGTGTTTCTGCGTATTTTGGACCTACGCCTTTTACATATTTTATATCTGTAGTAAAAATCTCTTTATTATAGTCTTTCATATAACAACCATTTTATATTAATATATATTATTTCAGCATAAAATTCTATACCCAAATTTATATAATAAAATTCATTGACTTTTTAGCAAAAAAATATATAATCGCTAGAATAAAAATAATATTAAATACTTCGCTTCGTAAAAATATGAAGCCTTGTCCAAGGAGTTTACAAAAATGAGAGAATATGAAATTCTTTTCGTTACAGAGATAAATGACTCTGTACATCAAAAAGCAAAAGAACATGTCAAATCAATCCTACAAAATTATCATTGCGAAATCTTCAATGAATCAGATTATGGCATTCACAAGCTAAGCTACCCTATTCGTAAAGTAAATGAGGGTAAATTCTATTTCTATCATTTCAAATGTGATGGTAAAAGCTTACAAACAATTGAAAAAGAATTAAGATATGAGCTTAGTATATTAAGATTTATAATAGTTCGTTTAGATGAAATTATGCAAAAAAAAGAAGTTAAAAAAGAAGAATCTAATAGTCAAGAAGCATAATTATTCATCAATCTAAGAGGCTTAAATTATTATGTCAGATGTAAATAATGTAACTTTAATAGGCAGACTTACTGCTGACCCAATGCTAAAATATTTGCCAAGCGGAAGTGCTGTTGTAGAATTTTCTATAGCAAATAATTATTATGTAAGCACTAAAAATGCTAATGAGGTTAACTATTTTGATGTAGTTGCTTTTGGTAAAACAGCAGAAACTATAAGCAAATATTTAACTAAAGGCAAACAAATAGCTATTAATGGTTCTTTAAGACAGGATAGATGGCAAGATAAAGATACAAATACTACAAAATCAAGAATTAGAATCATAGTTAATAGTATGCAAATGCTAGGTGCTAACACTCCATCTAGCGGAATGGATACAACATATACTCCTTCTGCTTCTGTTGGAGGCGGTATGTCTGATGGTATTGATATAGGTAGTTTTTCTGACGATGATGATGTACCATTTTAATTAAATATTTGAGGAGATAAAATAATGGAATTAGAAAACACAGAAAATATAGAAAATACTTCTACTAATGAAGAAGAAAATAAAGTTAAAGCTGATAAAAAACAGCATTTTAACAAAGAAGTAAATGAAAAAGATGCAGCTAGCAGAAAAAAATTCTTTAAGAAAAAAATATGCTATTTCTGCAAAAACAATATTGATGTATTAGATTATAAAGACATAAAATTATTAAAAAAATATGTTAAAGAAAGTGGAAAAATCATACCTAAACGCTTAAATGGTACTTGCTCTAAACATCAAAGATTAGTTACTAAAGCTATAAAGAGAGCTAGAAATATTGCTCTTCTTCCTTATGAAACTAAATATTAATAATTAGTTTTATATAAATACTTGATAATAAATAACAGTCATTATATTTTATATATGATGGCTGTTTTTTTATACTGAATAAAAAATAAATTAGGATATATAAATGAAAAATATTTTTACTATAGCATTTAGTATATTATTATTGTCTTGTAATAATAATCAAAATACACAATTAATAAATTGGGAAACTAATTATAATACTGCATTAGAAAAAGCTATAAAAGAAAATAAAACCATAATGATAGACTTTTATACAGATTGGTGTACAATTTGTAAGATAATGGAGACGAATGTTTATTTGGATAAAGACATAGTTTCTAATATTAATTACAATTTTGTGCCTTTAAAAATTAATGCTGAATACAATGATAAAAATATAAAACTTCTTACAAACCAATATAATATTAGTGCCTTCCCTACTACAGTTTTTATAAATACAAATAACTTTATTATAAAAAAGATATTAGGCTATATTGATACAAATGATTTACTTGAAGAGATAAAAAATATAGAAGAAAAAAAAGAAAACATTAATAAGGAGTTTTCAAATGATAATCCAACAGTAGAAAAATTAAAAATATATATAGACTCCGAGTATTATAAAGAAGCAATGGAAATGTATGACATATTACTAAAAGAAAACAAAATAGAAAAAGAAGACATACCAACATATTTAGTAGATATAGGAACACTTTTATTTTATAATGAACAGTTTGATGAAGGTATTAAATATTTTAATGAAGTATTAAACAATCATAGTAATTCTCAAAAACTATATGAAGCTATATATTTTAACGGCATTTATAAAATAATTATGGGAAACAAAGAAGAAGGAATAAACTATCTAAAAAACTTTACTAACAGCATAACAAATGATGAATTAAGAAATCAATATATAGAAGCGATTGAATATTATAAATAAGAGTTATAAATAATATACTTGTTTCAAAACTAAATTAATAAATATTGATAGTGATTAAATTTTTAGTGTTTTAAATTTATAGTTGGGGCTTTGCCCCCTGCGAAGCGTGCCTGTAGGGTAAAACCCAAGTTCTTTTGCCGATAGGCACCTACTTGGT
>NZ_SRZM01000394.1 GCF_019402445.1 Brachyspira pilosicoli | reverse complement strand
GCTTCTTTGTGGCAACAAAAGAAGTGGGGGGGCGGGGGCTAGTCCCCGCAAATAATTAAAATAAAAAAGGAGAAAATAAAATGCCGGATTATAAATATCAAAAATCACCAGAAAAAACTTTATTCATAAAAAATGGAGAAGGCAAAAAGTTTAAAGGAGCCAAAGAATATTTTACAGGCGATGTTGAAGTAGAGATTATCACAGAGGCTAATGAAGATTCGCATTTTTCTGTAGCCTATGTAACATTTGAGGCAGGTGCAAGAACAGCATGGCATACTCACCCTTGCGGTCAGCATTTAATTGTAGTTGAAGGAATAGGGCTCACACAAGAAGAGGGCGGAGAAGTTTTAGAGTTTCACAAAGGAGAGGCATTATACTGCCCAAAAGATAAAAAGCATTGGCATGGAGCTTCACCAGATTGCAAAATGAAGCATATTGCTATAACAGGCGACAAAGACGGAAATAATGTTACTTGGTTAGAGCATGTTACAGATGAAGAATACAACGCCTACAAGAAAAATAAATAAATTTTAAGCTAAATTATTATATTTTATTTTAATATCTGGGGCTTTGCCCCCTGCGAAGCGTGCCCGT
>NZ_SRZM01000393.1 GCF_019402445.1 Brachyspira pilosicoli | reverse complement strand
TTGTAGAAAGTTCTGGTATATATATAACATTATCAACTAAATCTATATCAGCAACTCCGCTTAAAGAACCTTCAATTTTTTCTAATTGTTCTTTAGTATTTAAATCAAATACATATATGCAAGCATTATTATTAGCACCGTTTTCACCCCAATCAGAAACATATAATTTGCCATTAGCAATAGCTATACCATCTAAAGCACCAGCACCCAATCTTGAAGCTGTCCATTTAGTTAATCCTGTACCGTCTATATTTAAAGTATAAATATCTCCTCCATTAGCATCGCCGCCAAATGTACTTCCTGCTATATATAATACTCCATTATCTAATAATATACCATTAGCACCAACTACTCCTGTTACTGATGAAGCAATAGATAAAGCTGAGTTATTATTTACTTTTACAAAATGAACAGTTGAAGCACCTGTATCAGTTAAAGCTACTGTTGTAGGGTCTATAACTACTGTATCATTTAAGAATTTAGAACCTTCTATAGGAAGTTTAGTAATTATTTTATTTTCTTTAACATTAGCTAATACTAAATTACCTGTCATAGAGCTGTCATTAACTTGGTCAGGAATAATAATAATATCATCAGTTAAGAAAGAAAAACCTTTAGGGCTGTCTAACTCACCTTCAAAAAGTTTTGTAGGATTAGAACCATCTTCATTAGCAACAATTATAAATCCGTCTTTAGGAGCATTAGGGTCACCTAAATTTGCTATATATAATTTACCATTTCTAAACTTAACACTCTCTGGAGCAGCTAAACCTTCTACTGTTATGCCCATAGCTTCTTTTTTGTATTGAGCTCCTGAAGTACTGCTGCTAGCTTTAGTTGTTCCATCTCCAGAATTATTTGAACAAGAAACTGCAAATACTACCAATGATAAAATTAAAAAAACTTTATTCATTTTTATCTCCTTTTTTTATTTATTGATTCTGAAAAACTTATATAGTATTTTCAATATTATATCAATACCAATTTAAAAAAACATTGTTACCAAAATAATCACAATACTAAAAATAAAAAGCTATTGACTATTATGTCTATTCAATTTATTATAATGTAATGAAAATTAATACAAAATTATCAGTTGCCACACATATAGTTTTATGCATAGCCTTTTTTGAAAATGAAGGCACTACTTCTCATCTGCTTGCAAAAAGCGTAAAAACTAACCCCTCACTAATAAGAAGAATTTTATTAAAACTTCAAGATGCTGAAATAGTTGAAACAACTAAAAAGGGAAGTAAACTTATAAAAGATGAAAAAGATATAACATTACTCTCAATATATAAAGCAGTGTTCACAGAAGAAGAGAGAGGTTTATTTAACTTTCATCACCCTAACCATGTATGCCCAGTGGGATGTGCTATGTTTGATGTACTTGGAGAAGAGTTTAATAACGTAAAAGAAGACTTTGAAAAATCATTATCTAAAATAACTATAAAAAAAATAGCAGATGAAGTGAGAAAAAGAAAAAAGCATTTGGATTTTATGAATAAATAATTTTTTTAATGTTTTAAAATTGTTATTTTATTGCCTTCAAGTTTTATTATTTTTTCTTTTGATAATCTATTTAATTCTCTTGATAAAGCACTTCTATCTGAAGATATAAACTCTGATAATTTATCTCTATTATACGGTATTACTATATTATTAGATTTTTGTATATTAGACATATATTTTAAATAAAGCATTATTTTACTTCTTAAACTTTTTTGACTTAATATATCATTTTTTATAGATAGGAATATATTTTTATCAGATAAAACTCTAATTAAATTTTTTAAAAAAATTGCATTATTAAAAATATTATTAGTATTTATTTTTAATATTTTAGTATCAGTGAAAGATAATGCCTGTATAGTAGAAATTTTATTTGTAGATAAAGCAAAAGATTCAGCAAAAATATCCCCCGCATTTAATATGTTAACTATATTTTTTCTCGCATCATCATATTCTTTGGAAACTTCTACCATACCATCTAATATTAAACAAATATTATCTATATAATCACCTATATCTATAATGATATTTCCTTTTTTGTATGATTTGTTTTGATATCCGAATCCATCAATTATATTAAGAATATTATCTCTGTCTATATTATTAAATAAACTTGATTTTAATATTATGTCTATATATTCTTCCATAAATCAAACTCTCAATTATATAGTAACTAATATAGTATTTTTTATCAAAAAATCAATATTAGTTAGTTGCTATAGCAACTGAGTTTTTTGTATAAAAATCATATTATACAAACATAAATAACTTTTACATATAGGAGTTAAGAAAAATGAAAAGAAGAATAATAAAAATAGATGAAGATAAATGCACAGGCTGCGGAGAATGCATACCAGATTGTCCTGAAGGAGCTTTGCAGATAATAGACGGAAAAGCAAGACTTATAAGTGATTTGTTTTGCGATGGACTTGGAGCTTGTATAAAAAAATGTCCAGAAAATGCAATGACTATAGAAGAGAGAGAAGCAGAAGAATATAATGAACAAAAAGTAATGGAAAATATCGTTAAAGGCGGTGTTAATGTAATAAAAGCTCATTTGCATCATCTAAAAGAACATGGAGAAGATAAACTTTTTAATGAAGCTATAAAATATTTGAAAGATAATAATTTGGAGGTACCAAATATGGAAGAAAACAAACCTTGCGGCTGCCCAGGAAGCATGCAAAGAGATATGAGAAATAAACTTAGAAATGAAAACAATAATAATATTCATATGTCTTCAGAGTTAACAAATTGGCCTATACAATTAAAACTTATAAATCAAAATGCTCCGTATCTTGATAATATAGATTTACTTATTAGTGCAGATTGTGTTCCTTTTACTTATGCGAATTTCCATTCAAAATTCTTAAAAGGCAAAGTGCTTATGATGCTTTGTCCTAAACTCGACAGCGACATAGATTTATATATTGAAAAACTTGCCAATATATTTCAAACTAAAAATATAAAATCTATTACAATAGTTCGTATGGAAGTACCTTGCTGCGGAGGTGTTGAAATGATAGTAGAAGCAGCTCTTAAAAAGGCTAATAAAAACATAATCATAAAAGAATACACTATATCTATAGACGGAGAAATAATTTAATAAAAATAATAATGAGATGATTATAAACTAATCATCTCATCATACTTGAAATAATTAATCTTAAGATATATCATTCTTTATAATATATTTAAGGATTAATTTTCAATGAAAAAGAGAGTTCTTATACTTGGTGCCACTGGTTCTATAGGAGTTAACACTTGCTCTGTAATAGAACATTTTTATAATGACTTTGAAATAGTAGGAATTACTACAAATACAAAAATTGATGTATTAAAAGAAGAATGTATAAAATTCAAACCAAAATATGTGCATATATCTTCTAAAGAAGCATTAGATAATTTTAAAAATTTTAATATAGATGTTAATATTCATGAAGGCAGTATAGCTGATTTTGTAAAAGATATTGATTTTGATATACTAGTAAATGCTTTAGTAGGATATTCAGGTTTTCTTCCAACAATAGAAGCAATAAAAAAGTCTAAAACCGTGGCATTAGCAAATAAAGAAACATTAGTTGTAGGCGGAGATATAATTAATGATTTATTAAAAAAATATAATGCTAAATTAGTGCCAATAGACAGCGAACATTCTGCAATTTTTCAAATACTAAATCATTTTAAAAATGTACCAATTTCAAAAGTAATAATAACAGCATCTGGAGGACCTTTCTTTAGAACTCCAAAAGAAGAATTAAAAAATGTTACAGTAGAAATGGCATTAAAACACCCAACTTGGAATATGGGCGGAAAAATTACAATAGATAGTGCCACTATGATGAATAAGGGTTTTGAAGTAATAGAAGCTCATCATTTATTTAATTTGGATTATGACAAAATAGAAACTATAATACACCCCCAAAGTTTAATACATTCTATGGTTGAGTTTGTAGACGGAGAAATATATGCCCAAATTGGAAAGAATGATATGCGTCTTCCTATACAGCATGCCCTCACCTACCCTGAAGTAAAAACTACACCATTTGAGAAATTAAAGCTTTATGAACATAGCGAGATTAATTTTTATAAGATGGATTTTAATAAGTTTATTATGCTTAAACTTGCATATGAATGCGGTAAAAAGGGCGGATTATATCCTTGCATATTAAATGCTGCTAATGAAGTATGCGTATATTCTTTTTTAGAGAGAAAAATATCATTCACTGAAATATTTGATATAGTAGAAAGAATGGTAAAAATAAATGTTGATCACATACCGCTTACTGTAGAAAATATTATAAGAATTGATAATGAAACGAGAAAAGAAACTTTAAAATTAATAGAAACTATAAAACAAATGTGAGAAAAATTATGAAAGAAAAAATAATAATAGGCTTTTCAAAATTAATAATATTTAGAGAAATACTAAAAACAAAAACGATAAAAAAATTAATAAAGCTATTAAAATATAATGATAATGATGAAGCAGAAACAATATATTTATATTATAATTTTTTAAATGAACTTTATAGCAATAATGATAATATAGGAGATTTTTTATTAGAGTATATATTTGGAGATAACAACATATATATAAAAAAAATAT
>NZ_SRZM01000392.1 GCF_019402445.1 Brachyspira pilosicoli | reverse complement strand
ATTTACTTCTCTTGATTTATCTTTTATTAATACATGACAATTTTTTATAAACTCAAGTTTCTTATAATATTTTTTAGCATTGTAATTTCTTTCAGCATACTTTTCTGCTTTTTCTATAGTTTTGAAATTATAATCATTTGTAACAAATGAAAGCTCTGATGAAAAATCAGTTTCAAGTCTTTTTTTCAATCTTACAACTTTTTTATTTTTATCATCTGCAATAAGCTCATATATTTCTTTAACATTAAATTTTGTTATACTTATAATATCTTCCTTAGGAAAAAATGCCTGCCTATATACTTGAATTCTTGTAGGTAATTTATCCATATCCTTATCATCACAAATTATACTTATAGCTTGTAAACTGTCTAAATTCCAATTTGCTAAAGATTCATAATTATCAAACTTGCGTGCATAGGCAAACAACAACATTACACTAATGACATTTCTTGTATCCCATTTATCAAGAGGCTGATTAAATTCTTCTGTAAAAGCAAACATATGCTCTATATTTGTTACTTTAGACATATTCCAGCTATTTAAAGGCTGATTAAATTTACCGCATGCTCTAAATGCAAATTCCATACTTTCAACATTAGAAGTATCCCATTTATCTAAAGGCTGATTAAAATTTTCACAGTCCTCAAATATATGTTGCATATTTTTCACATTAGATACGTCCCAATCATTAAGAGGCTGATCAAAAGCTTTACAATAACGAAAAGTCTTTGATAAATCTTCAACATTAGATACATTCCAATTATTTATATTCTGATTAAATTTCAAAGCCACATTAAACATATTAGACATATCTTTAACATTAGAAACATCCCATTTGTCCAAAGGTCTATTAAATGCTTCACAGTTATGAAACATATCGCTCATATCTTTCACTTTAGATACATTCCAATTATTTAAAGGCTGATTAAACTTTTTAGCACCAAAAAACATGCCAGACATATTTTCCACATTTGAAACGTCCCATTTATTTAAAGGCTGATTAAAATATGTACAACCAGCAAACATATAAATCATGTTTTTCACTTTTGATACATTCCAATTATTTAAATTAGAATTAAACTCTGTCATTGAATATTGTCCCAAAACATTGTAGTCCATATATGCAAACATATAAGACATATTCTCAACATTAGAAGTATCCCACTCTTCTATGCCATCAAAATCTTTTCTTTTACTTTCATTAAAAAGGTCGCTCATATCTGTTATAAGACTTGTATCTACATCATAAAGTTTTATACCGTTGTTGGTGAATACTAATCTTTTTAATTCTTCTTTTGTTGTTGGTTTATATTTTTTCATAATCTCATATCCTCATTATAAATTTTAATATATGTAAATAGTAGCAATCAATTAACTACAAATAATAATACTTACTATATACCTAAACAAATATATTTTGTCAAAATAATTTTTTAATTTAAAATATTTGCAGGGCTTTG
>NZ_SRZM01000391.1 GCF_019402445.1 Brachyspira pilosicoli | reverse complement strand
GTATGATGCTGATATATCTAAGTATATGCATGACTTTTTAAATATATGGAAGTAGTTAAAAACTAATTTTACATAATATTTTTATTAAAAGATTAAATTCTATATGTCTTATTGTAATAAAATTGTAAAAAACTATTGACTTATACATTAACATAATATATTATTATGTTAATATACTATATTTTTTGTCTACTGGAGATAATTATGTTCCCTATATTGAATTTCGCGTTAATGCTAATTATTCCTATTATAGTTGTCGGTATTTCTAAAATTATCGATAGAAAAAAAAACAATAATAACTCAAATTTTGATGATATCTTTGCTGAAGAAAAAGCGGCATTAGAAGGTATTATAGAAGAGAAAATATCAGAAGTTAGGGATAATGCCATAGATTTGGAGATTGCTGTAAAAAAAGCTGGTTTTATAAGCAAGTCTATGGAAGAAGATTTGGCTAAGCTTAATAATAAAATAGAATCATATAAAGATTATAAAGCGGCAGTATCTCAATATCAGGAACAAGTAGATTCGCTTGAAGAGGCTTATTTAGACATACTTAATAAAGTTGACACTGTATTAAAAGAACGCAACACTATAGAAAAAACTTATAAAAGAATATCTGATGTTAAAACCAAAATGATAGAATTAGAAAAGAATGTTTCTTCTATACAAGATAATTTGATTGCTTCTTATAATGCTAAATTAAATGATTTTGAATCTGAATTGTATAAGAGATTTGATGCACTTACTACTAATTTACTTGCTCGTGATGCTCATTATACAGACATGGCTGAACAAGAGAAAGATAAGATATCTGCATTAACAGAAGAGTTTAAACTTCATGTTGCAAAGAAAGAAGAATTATTTACAAATCAGCTTACTCAGCTTGCTGAAAGAACCGCACGCAACAACATAGAACAATTAGCAGAGTTGTTTGAGAAGGGAAGAGATGAACTTATAAATAAATATTCTTTATTTGCTGAAGAGATTAACAGTAAATCAAAAGATATAGAAGAGCGTTATGCTAGTTTGAGTCAGTCTAAAGAAGGACTTGAAGTTGAACTTATAAACTTGAGAGATACTATACAAGATAGACTTAATTCTATAACAGAGTCTAGTGTTGAAGAGTTTAAAGGTGAAATGGAGAAGACTAAAGAGTTCTTATATAATACATTAAAAGAAGAATTAGAGAAAATAGGAAATGAAAAAGAAGAGTTTTTAGTATCTGTTGAAGATAAAGCTCATTCTTTGGAGAAAACTATAGATGATATCAAAGATAAAGCAGAATTAATAACTAAAGATTATAAAGATAAAACTGTTCAGTTGGAAACAGAGTTTACTACTCTAAAAAATGATATTAGTAATCGCTTGATAACTGAAGTAGAAGCATTCTCTAATAATATAAGAGATATACTTGAAAATGAAAATGATGGTGTTATCACTCTTTATAGAAACAAAACTAAAGAGCTTTCTGATTTAATAGTATCTATAGATGGCATGAGCGAAGAAACTATGCTTAGAGCAGAGAGTAAATTTGATGAGATAGTTAATGATATAGAAAAACTTAAAAATGATATATTAGCTAGAACTCAAGATGATATGGAATATTCTATAGATAATGCTAGAAGCTCTCTTATAGCTGAGATTAATGAACTTAGAGCAGATGTTGAAACAGAAACTAATATTCTAAAAGATAAGATGAATGAAATACATTATCAAACTTCTGAGATATCTTCAATATTAACTAACAAACAAGAAGAGATATTAGATGCTTTAAGTTTAGAAAAAGAATATTTATATAAAGATTTAGAAGAGCAGGCTAATAAAAAGATACAAGAACTTGAAGATAATATTAATACTATAAAAGCTGATTTTGAAATTGGCGTAGATAATTATATAAAAAATACATACACTGATTTAAATAATGTTACAGAAAGATTATCTATATTAAAAGAACAGTATGATAATGATAGTAATAAGATACAAGATTTATTAAAAGATACAGAGATTAATTTAAAAGAGAATATAGAAAAACGTATAGAGCTTTTAGATAAAACTTCTTCAGAGATAAAAGATTTAGTTGATAGTGCTAATGAAAAGTTGGACACTGGTATAAAAAATGCTGAGTCTAACATAGAAGAGATTAGAAATAATTTGTACGAATATGGTAATTCTTATTTAGATAGTTTAAAAACTCAATTAAAAGAAGTTATAGATAATTATGAAGAGACTAGTATGAAATCTATAAGCGATAGCATAAATAGTCTTGTTAATCAGGTAGAAGAAAGCGATAAAAGACATAATGATATAATTTCAAATATGGAAGATTCTTTAAAAGAGTTTAAAGAGAAAATAGATTATTCATTAAATGAAAATAAAGAGTTTGCTGAAGATAATAAAAACAAAATAGTTAATATGCTAAATACTGAATTACTTGAGGCAACTAATTCATTTGATGCTCTTTTAAATGAAAAGAGAGAAGGTATAAACAAAGTTAGAGATGATATAGAAGATATTTTAAATAGAGTTGAAAATGGAAGAGAAGATTTTGAAAATACTATAAATAGAGTATATGATGTTGCAAATGAAAAAGAAAGTAATTTGTTATCAAATATTGAAGATAAGTATAAATCATTAAATGATAAAATAGATGATTTGTTTAGTGAAAGTAAATCAGATTTAGATTCTATGACTAAGGAATATAAAGGTTCTTTAGAAAATTATTATAATAATTTGAGAAATGAATACGAACAATTAAAAGAACATTCTGATATTATTAGCGATGAATATAGAATAAAAATGGATACTTTATCTTCTAAGTTGGAAGAGCTTGCATTTGCTTCTAAAAATATGGAAGACAGCATAGAAAATAAAACTAAAGATATAACTGATTATGTTAATAGTGTAAAAGAGAATGTTGATGCGAAATCTAACGAGGTTGCTTCTTCAGTAAATAGTATAATAGAAGATATAGAAATAAAGAAAGATAATATTAATAAATATGTTAATGAATTAAAATCTAATATAGATGATAAATTGAATATAACAGATTCTTATGTAAATGAATTAAGAGATAATATTGATAATATAGAGAAAAATAGTGATGAATATTTGAGTGCCTTGAAAGATGTTGTAGATGATAGATTAGAAACAGCTGATTCTTATGTTAATGAGT
>NZ_SRZM01000390.1 GCF_019402445.1 Brachyspira pilosicoli | reverse complement strand
TTTGCGGCGGGAAAAAGTTGAATAAAAAAACTTATATGACCAAATATAGTTATTTTAGTATATACTTAAAATTTTTAAGTTTATCAAAAATATTTTTTAATCTTTTTATTTTTAGCGGCTAGTCTAATAATACAATAAAATTTATAAAATATAATTGCATATATTTACAAATGAAAAATATAAAATATAATGGCAACATGAATTATATGTCAAACCTACACACTCACACAATCTACTGTGATGGTAAAAACACTATAGAAGAAAATATATTATATGCAATAGAAAAAAACTTTATAAGCTTAGGCTTCTCAGGACATTCTTATTTACCATTTGACAATTCATCTATGTCTATAGAAAATACAATTAAATATTTAGAAGATATAAAAAAATTTAAAGAAATATATAAAGATAAAATTCAAATATATTCAGGTATAGAAGCAGACTATTATTCAAACCTAAATAAAATAACAGATAAAGAAATGATACTAGATTATAGAATAGGCTCTGTGCATTTTATAAAAGATGATGATAATAATTATTTTCCTATAGACGCCTCAAAACAAAACTTTGAAAATACATTAAAACATTTTGCAAGTATTAAAGAAGTAGTATTGAGATATTATAATAATCTAATAGATATGATAAATACGCAACAACCAGATATCATAGGACATTTGGATTTAATTAGAAAATATAATTTTAATAAAGAATATTTTACAGAAGAAGAAGATTGGTACATACAAAAAGTTGACGAAGTTTTGGAAGCAATAAAAAAATCAAACTCTATAGTAGAAATTAACACAAGAAAAATGAATAAAGATAATTTAAATACCCACTACCCAAGTAATGACACTATAAAAAAATTATTAAAATTAAATATACCAATTACAATAAATACAGATGCACACTCAGCAAATACTCTAGATTATTTTTATTATGAGGCATTAGAAAAATTAAAAAAACTAGGATACACTAAAATAAAAATCCTTATAAATAACTCATTTAAAGATATAAGCCTAAATTAATTAAACATATTTTTCCATTTGGTTATAAATAATTTCTGCTAAACCAAATGTCTTAGTTTTAGAAAACTCTTTAGCATATTCATCATATAACATATCCTCAAATATCTCTTCTGCCATGCCACCATCTACAAGTCCGCTTTTATTTACAGTCTTTCTCATCTCTTTAAGCATTTGATTAATCATTAAAGATTCAAAATCCTCTGAAACTTCTCTTAAACGTTTTTTTTGAAATTCTTTATCAGTAACATTTTCTTCAGAAGTATTTTCTACACTAAATTTTGTAGCATAATTCTGATACTCTCTTTTAGTATTATTAAGTTTATTTAAATTAGCTGTTCCAATACTTAAATTATATTTATCAGTAATATTCATATATTAATACCTCTATTAAAACATATACTATTAATTAGTATCGGAAAATATATAAAGCTTATTAATATAATTTTTTATTACCAAGTAACAATATACTCTGTATAAATATAACCATTGCTAATAGATTTAGAAATAGTTACTTTAGCAGAATTAGGATATCTATATCTAAATATATTATTAATTAACTCATCAAAGTATATTTCCATCATAGAATCATAATTAGGGAAATAATATAAATGATAAATAACCTTTCTCTTTTCAGATTTTACAACATCTATATTAATATTTTTAAATCTTTTATTACTGAATTTAATGAGCAAGTCGGCTAAATTACGACCTCTATAAAATTTTATTTTTAATTTATTTAAAACATTGCATTTTCTAAAACCATATTTAGCAACATCTCTTATACCCTCTTCGCTTCCATCATAAAATTCATTCATAATGATATTAATAGGCATAAAAAATGAACTAGATAATACAAATTTCTTTTTGAACTTCACTTTCTTAACATCACTATATATAATTTTAGCATCTTCAGGCATTTTAGCTATTAAAGCAATAGTTTTCTCTTTACCAAAAGTATCTATCATAAACTTATAAAATCTTTTTACTAGTGTATATTTAGCATAAGCTCTGTCACCATCATTAATATTCTTAATCTTTTCAGCAATAACTTCTTCAAAATCTTTAATTACATACGAAGACATCTCTCTATCTAATGTATCAATGGAATCTCCAGAAATATTTGAAAGAGCTTCTATTTCTTTAATCAAATTAAATACATCATTAATACGGGCACTCATATCCTGTGTTTTTGTAACTATATCATCTGTATTTTTAGATACCAATTTCATAGCCTCATCGTTTTTCTTAGAAAAGTCTGATAAATTAACTAAATCATCTTTAGCAACAGATATTCTGCCATGTAAAGCTGTATATTGTTCTTTAATATCTTTAATAGCATTAGTAAGACGTTCTATAGCAATATTCATATCTTTTGTACTTATATACTTATCATCTACAACTTTTTTTACTTTAGTCATAGTATCTACAAAGTTATTTACTTTAGATATCATATTTTCTATGATGTTCATCCTCTCTGCCATTTTTTCTATCATCAAATTCATCTCTTTTTCTATCTCTCTAAGTATTCTATGAGCTTTCTCAGATTGAACATTTGTAGTGGTAGCCAATTTTCTTATCTCTTCAGCAACAACAGCAAAACCCTTTCCCTGTTCCCCAGCATGTGCAGCTTCTATTGCAGCATTCATAGCTAGCATATTAGTTTGCTGAGAAATATCTATTGTGGAGTTAACAAACTCTGATATTCCTCTAATAGAAGAAACTAAATTTCTAGTAATATTTTCTGTTTTTAATATTTTATCCCTGCTATCATTTGATAATGATAACATCACTTCAGACTCATCCTTAGCCTTAGCAACAGACTCTGATACCTCTTCCATGTCTTTTTGTATAGATAATGTTAAAGAGTTTATTTGATTCAAACTTATAGCCTGTTCATCAATTTTTATTTGAAGGTCATTAGTCATCTGGTCTATAGAAACAAGTTCTGATAGGTTTGAAGCTATTATCTTATAAATTTCCAAATTACTACTTTCAACCGCTTTAAACTCATTTTGCTGATAGGATATATTATCTACAATTAAGTTTACAGATTCAGTCATAGAACCTGCAACTTTAGAAATATCAGAAGTTTTATTCTTTAATGATGTAATTTGTGCTTTAAATACTAATAAAGTTTTTGATACAGTAGAGAATACATGCTGAACCATATCAAAAAATATGATTATCCAACTACTTAAATACCCCAATGAATCTTTAGAGTTTATTTTAGTTATATTAATAAACATATTATTATTAAATACACCCTCTTCAAGTTCATGAGATATTTTATCTAAAGGTTTTAATGATATTGGTATTGTAATACTTAATATAATAATTATTACTATAATAGCAAATATCAAAATAACAAATATAGTATTATTAGTTTGGTCTAAAACACTTGAGAAATATGAACTAGGTACAAACATAAATAAATTATATAAACCACTTTTAAATTGTCTAACAAATATATGATATGGTACATCATCAATCATTACTTTATTTTTTATAATTATATTTGTAGATATATCTAAATTATTTATAGCGGCATTAAACCATGGAAAATCATTTACATTGCTTAATATATATTTAGGATTATCATGATATACTATCTTATTATTTCTTGTGTCATATATTATTGTATTAAAAGGTCCTGTTTTTACTATATTAGTTAATACTTCATGTGCTATATCAAGCGAAACATCAGATAAAGAAACACCTATAAGTTTAGTATTATCTGTTGAATATATAGGAGAAGAGAATGATATAACTTTTTGAGGCTTATCCAAATTTTTCATATATGGAGAAGAATAATAAACATCTTGTGGTCTTTTAGCTTCTCTATTCCAATTATTAGGAAGTGCTAAAGCATAAAATTCTTCATTTATATAATTATCCATAATAGTTCCAAATTGAGGCTCCATAGTGCCTGCATCAGGAACATCATATAAATATAAAGAGTATAAATTTTTTAAATTTGTATTTTCTGATATAATATTAGGTTCAAAGTATATACCATTTGCTATAACATGGTGTAAATTAAGCTGTGATTTGTGGAATCTATAAATTATATCTCTAAGACTTCTTTGAGGGTTTTCTATATTACCGACATCATACAATTCATAAGCTACTGTAGCTATATCTGATAATGAAACTGTACCAACAGAAGTAGTAGCATATATATTATTAAATGTTGAAACTATATCATAAAAATAATTTTGTGTAACTGTCATAGCATTATCATATAATGCTTTTCTATTTGTTCTACTATTAATAAAAATAGTAGGAGATAATGATAATGCAACTACTAAAATAACAGAAAAAAGTACCTTATTTTTTAAACTCATATATAGAAACC
>NZ_SRZM01000039.1 GCF_019402445.1 Brachyspira pilosicoli | reverse complement strand
ACTTAGAATGCTCGTAACAAATGATTATAAATCTGATGAAATATTAATTGATAATGATAAGAAAAAACTCTATATTGATTATATACCTCTTTTTGATGAAAGGAATAATTATATAAAAGAAATAATAATAGGCTCTAAAGTAGAAAACAATGAAGCAGTTGCAGAATATATAAGAAAGGTACTTCATATAAAAAATACAGAAATGAATAAATTAGATGATATAAAAGTAAGTATATCTGAAGCACCACTAAGATAATAATTTTTTGTTTGTTAATAAAAAAAGGGGGATTTTTATCTCCCCCTATTATTTTTAATTATTTCTTTCTAGCACCTATGCTTACAAAAAAGATAAAGCCGCCCCATATTACTATAAGGCTAAGTGCCATAAATATTGCAGAATCTGGACTCATATATCAATACCTCCTATTAACTATTTAAAGTTCTGTCTTTAAGTTTGGCTAGTATAATACCAACTATAAAAGCCAATACAGGCATAGACCAGCCTAATATTATTAAAGCAGCTTGAGGATAGTTTCCATAAGGTTTTTGGAAATCGTTTATAAGTTTTAAAGCCAACATTATAGCTAAGAATATTGGAGTTAAAAACTTCAAACAGAAATCCCACCATAATCCAACTCTAAACTCACTTACTTTATTAATAAGCTCTTTGAAATCGCCCAATTTGTATACCCAAGCAACTAATACTATCTCTATAAGACCGCTTACAACTATGTTATAATTGTTGAGGAAAGCATCTACTATATCAAGTATGTTCAAACCGCTTCCTGTAGCATAAACCATAGAAATTAAACCCTGTATTAATATTACTATAACAGCAACTTTTTTTCTGTTGAAATGGAATTTATCTATAAAAGAAGATATAACAACCTCAGCAAGTGATATAGCAGAAGTAAGTCCCGCAAAAGAAAGCACTAAGAAGAATACTAAACCAAATATACCATTAAAACCAGGTAAAGCATTAATAGCCTCAGGGAATACCATGAAAGCCAAACCTATACCGCCGCTTCCAGCAACTTCAGCAACTTCTTTACCTTGAGAATAAGCCATATAACCCATTATGCTAAATACAGTTAAACCAGCAAATAAACTAAAGCTAGTATCAGCAAAACCAGTCATAAATGCATTATTGGCAATATCAGAATCATCAGGCAAATAACTAGAATATGTAATCATTATACCAAAAGCTACAGACATACTATAAAATACTTGACCATAAGCAGCAATCCATACTTGAGGATTAAGCAATTTAGAAAAATCAGGCTTAAACATATAATCAAGTCCTGCTAAAGCTCCAGGTAAAGTAATACCTCTAATAAGTATGATTACTACAAGTATAGCAAGCAAAGGCATAAAAATTTTATTAGCTTTTTCTATACCATCTTTAACCCCGCCTATAACAGAAGCAAATATTATCACCCAAACTATAATTAAAGGAATAGCTACTCCCAAATTAAAATTTCCAAGAGAAAAACCGCTTTCTAATTTTAAATATTCACCAGTAAAGAAAGCAACAGTATCAGTTCCCCATTTTAATCCTTGAAGTGAAAATAATCCATAAGATAATGACCAAGCTATAATAACAGAATAATAAATAACTATAGCAAAACAAGTAAATACTTGAAGCCAACCTAACCATTCCCATTTTGAGTTGAGGAATTTTAAAGCTCCAGGTGCACTCCTATGTGTTTTATGACCAATAGAAAACTCTAATATCATAATAGGTATACCAGCAGTAAGCATAGCTATGAGGAATACTATCATAAATGCTCCGCCGCCATTAGATGCTACCATATATGGGAAACGCCATATATTACCCAAACCAACAGCAGAACCTATAGCAGCTAATATAAATCCTGCACGAGTACCCCACTGCCCTCTGTGTTGATGACTCATAATCGACTCCTTTAATCTTTTTTATATAAAATTTATTATAATATATAATTTTCTTATAAATAGCAATACTTATTGTAGAATTTTTTTAAATCCTAAACATATATAATAAATAATATATTGTGTTATTTATCACATTAATATACAAGTCTATATCCTAAAACATAAAAATATACTTGATTTTTATATAATTATATAATATAATGTAAGTGTTTTTTAAGCCGAGATGGTGAAATTGGTAGACACGTCAGACTCAAAATCTGATTGGGGCAACTCAGTGAGGGTTCGATTCCCTCTCTCGGTAAATATAATAATACTTAATTCTTCGGATTATTTATGTATGAAAGAAAATACTGTTATACTAATAGATGATGATGGTATTACCCTAAATAAAACCAAAGCCTTACTTGAAAGTTCTTCTATCAAAGTATTAACTGCAGAAAATTTATATGAACTTATGAGCAAAATATATAAATATAACATAGATACTTTAATATTTAATCCGAATTTAGTATGGATTAATGTTATAGAATTCATCAATGAATTAAAAAAAGTAAATAATGAATCAGATTTTAAAATATTCTTTATATCAGAAAATATAGACAAAAACTTAAAAGAAGAAGCAAAGAAATTAAATATAAAATTCATTAATAACAATTCAAATATTAGTAAACTAGTACAAGATTTAAATAAATAAGCATTTCACACTTCAAATCTAATAAAAAATGTAGTACCCTCACCTATTATTGAATCAACATCTATTCTGCCATTATGTTCATTAATAATTTTTTCTACTATAGCAAGACCTATACCAGTACCTTTATCTTTAGAAGTAAAATATGGTTCAAAGATTCTTTTCAAATCTTTTTTTTCTATACCATTACCAGTATCAGTGATGCTGACAGTAAAAAACTCATTACAATCCAAAACTTCATGGTAGCTAGATAAATATATTAAAGATTCTTTATTATTATTATCCATAGCTTCTATAGCATTTTTTATTAAATTTCTAAAAGCAATAATTAGCTTATCTCTATCCATATTAATAAAACAATCTATTTTAGAAAATGATGTTTGAAACTTAATGTTTTGCATATTTTTAAAAGAATCAAAAACTTCAATAAGAACATCATTAATAGACTCTTTTTTATTTGAAAGTTTTATATTAAAAGAAAACTCTGAAAATGATTTTACCAAAGATAAAATGCTATTTGAATTTTTAATAATAGTATTAACATATTTTCTTATTT
>NZ_SRZM01000389.1 GCF_019402445.1 Brachyspira pilosicoli | reverse complement strand
CACAAACAATAACACAAACAATAACACAAATGATAAGCCTAATAATAAATATAATAGCAAACATAAAAATAATACTTGCATAATGATTATATTATTTTTGCTTGCTTTGGGAGCATTTGCCGTAATATATTCTGTACATGCTATATTTATAGATAATAGATTCAATAAAGCATTAGAAAATTACTCTCTAAATATTCAAACTATAATAAGCAACACAACCATAGATAAAATTGTTATAACTAATGAATCAGAAAACAATATTACAATAAACAACGAATTTATAATTAATGATGAAATAGCAAATAGTTTCAAATCAACATTTGATATAAACACAAGAATGCTAGAATCATCAATGTCAGAGATAATGAAAAACTCAAATGATTTATTAAGTTTCTGGTTTGCATTTTTGTCTGTAATAATGATAGTATTTACATTTGCAGGTATTTTTATAAATAATAATATTTTATCAGAGAGTAAAGAAAAATTGGCAGATGTTACTAATAAAGCTAATGAAATTATAGAAAATATAAAAAATCAAGCAGCAGATGAAACTCAAAAAGTCATAGAAAAAAATAGAGAGGTGGCTTTAAATTCAATAGATAAATTAAAAATAGAATTTGATGAATCAATAAAATCAATTCAAGAAAAATCAAATCAAATGATATTAGATATAAAAGAACAAGCACAAACAGAAAGCGAGCAATTAATAAAATCAATAAAAAATCAAGCAGAAGAAGAAACTAAAAAACTAATAGAGGAAAATAATAGAAATATAGAAATATCAAATTTATTTAATTTAGCTTATCAAGCGGATGATAATAAAGACCATAATTTATGTATAAATTATTATAACAAAATTATAGAAATGACAAATAGTTTATTAAAAAAATATGATAAAAACTCTGAAGAATATTCTAAATATAAAAATATTTGTTCTATAGCTTATAATAATAGAGGTAATGCTAAAACAAATTTAAGCATATACAAAGAAGCTATTAAAGATTATAATAAAACTATAGAATTAAATCCTAATTACTCAAATGCTTATTTTAATAAATCGTTATCAAAACAATTATTAGCAAATAATACAAAAAGCAAAAAAGAAAAAGATAAATTAATAGAAGAAGCTTATAATGATTTTATTGAAGGTTATAAGTTAGCTGATGATAAATTAAAAGATGAATACAAACAAAGAATTACTGATTTAGCTAAAATAAGTAATGAAGTTGCTTTTTTATTCAACTTTTTCCCGCCGCAAAAAGTTGCAAAAAGTGCAAATATTTTTACTTCATATGATTAGAAATATATAAATAAGATAATACTTAAATTTTAACTAAAAAATGCAGTCCTTTTGCTTCTTTGGGTCACCAAAAGAAGTGGGGGTGTGGGGGCTAGTCCCCACAAACAATAAATTAAAATACTAAATTTTTAGCATATACTATTCGTTTGTAACTAGCTTCTCTTCGCTGCCATTTACAGCTCCGTCTTTATCAACCTTCACTGTAAATATTTTAGATACGCCCTTCTCTTCCGCTGTAATTCCATAATAAGCATCGGCTATAGTGGCAGATACTTCATCGTGAGTGATAATTAAGAATTGAGTTTTATCTGATAAACCCTTAACCATATTCTTATATCTTATAATGTTTGCTCCGTCCAAAGCAGCGTCCACCTCGTCAAGTATACAAAATGGACTAGGTCTATACAAAAATATAGCAAATACCAAAGCAAGTCCTGTCATGGTAAGCTCACCGCCAGAATAGGACACTATGTTTTCCATTTTCTTGCCCGGCGGCTGTGCAAATATATCAATAGGACTGTTTAATAAATCTTCTTCGTTTTGTATCTTTAAGCCGGCATTACCGCCGCCAAATAAGATTTTAAAAGTCTCAGAGAATTTTTTGTTTATTTCATTAAATGTTTTAAGAAAATCTTCTCCTGCCTTTTTGTTGGCATCAGCTATTATTTTTAATATCTCTTCTTTTGATTTTTCCAAATCTTCTTTTTGCTTGCTTAAAAACTCGAATCTATTTTTTGCTTCTTGATATTCATCGAGTGCCATCTCATTAATATGACCTAAATTCTTAATCTTGTCATTAATAGTGTTTAGCTTGTTTCTAAAAACTTCTTCATCAATTAAGCCTTCAGTAACAGCCTCATATTCTTTCAAATTAATAGCATTAGTTTCATAAAAATTATTATATATATCATTTATCTTGTCTTTTGTCTGATTAATTCTCTCGCTTATTCTTGTAATATTTTCGTTTGTTTCGTTTAACTTTTTTATATGCTTAGAATGATTAACATCAAAGTTAGATAAAGCAGATTCAGCCTTTTTTATCTCACTAGCCTTTAATCTTGCCTCACTCTCCATTTTTGTTTTTTTCTTTTCTAATTCTTTGAAATTGTTTATATTATCTTTAAGCTCTTTATCTAATAATTTATAATCTTCTTCTTGTTTTTGTATCTTATCATTTAATGTTGCAAACTCTTCTTCTACAATAGCTATACTTTTTATTATCATCTCTTTTCTATCTTCAGAAGCTTTTTTATTTGTTTCATATTTTGCTTTTGATATTGTGAGAGTAGTAAGATTAGAGTTTGATAAATTAATATTTTCTGTTGCTTTTTTTATTTCATTGTTAAGCTCTTCTATTCTATCAAGATTGCTTTGAATAGCAGATTCCAAAGAAACTATCTCTTTATCTATAGCCTCTTTTTGCATATAAGTACCCTCTTTGTCAAACAACAAATCAACAAAAGGGTCTTTTATTTTAGTGTATTCTTTAAAAATATCTTGTAAAAGCAATGCATCTCTTTTCTCTGTATCAAGCATATCTTTTAAGTTTCTTACAAATGATGATAGAGAATTAAAACTAAGCTCATTGAGATTATCTAAAACACCATCATCTTCAAACTCTTTTATAGTGTTCATTTTAGTATTAATAGAACCAAGCAAGTTATTAAAACCTATATCAATATCAGCCTCATGCTTTCCTATATTCTGATAAAAACTATTACCCATTATATCTTTCTTCTTTTCATCAATCTCGGTAATTATTTTATTTATCACTTCAAGCTGTCTTTCTCTAGCATCGGCTATTTTTAAAGTATTGTTTTGATTATTTTGTGTGAGTATTGCTATTTCATCGTTGCAGCTAGCTATTTTATTCTGCTCGCTTGCAATATTGCCCTCTTCTATCTCTTGTTCTTTTAATGCTAACTCAATATTTTCTAATATGTTTTTTATGTCTTTATCTAATTCTAATATTTGATTTTTATCTTCTTCTATTCTTTTAGCTAAAGTGTTTTTTCTGTTTATAGTTTCTTCTTTTTCTTTAAACTTATTTTCTAATTGTATTTTTAATTGACTAGACATTTTTTCTATATGAGTAAGTTCTGTTACTATTAATGACACCTGCTTATCAAGCTCTATAGATAAGTTTCTTGTCTCTTCAAATTTTAATAGTTCCTGCTGTTTTTGATTGTCTAAATCTAATAGGTTCTTTTCAAGTTCCTGTTTTTTATTATTAAGATCTTCAAGATTTTTATTATAATCCTCTAAAGTGATTTTTGCCTTTTTAATCTGATTAACATTTATGCTTATGCTTATCTTTTTTTTATCATCTATAAGTGAATAATATTTCTCTGTGCGTGCCGCTTGGTCTTTTAATGATTTATAATTTTTTTCAGCATTTTTTATATCTATTTTTACATTATCAAGGTTTCTTTCAGAGTCTTCAAGTTTTTTTGTAGCCTCTCTTCTTCTCTCAAGATATTTACTGATACCAGCAGCATTTTCTATTATAGTTCTTCTCTCTTCTGGCTTTTGTTTAGCAATCTCTGAAACTGTTCCCTGTTTAATTACAGAATAGGCATTTTTACCTAATCCTGTGTCAAGAAACATATCTACTATATCTTTAAGCCTTACTTGTTCATCATTAATATAATATTCTGATAAACCTTTTCTATAATACTTTCTGGTAACTATTATCTCATCTTTATCATATTTTTTTATCCATCTTGAAGTATTATCTAATGTTAAAGCTACTTGTGCCAAAGAGGACGGTTTTCTAGTGTCTGTACCATGAAATATGACACTCTCAAGCCCTTTAGAACTATCAATTCTTAATCTGCTTGCAGACTGCTCCCCCATTACCCATAAAAAGGCTTCTACTATATTACTTTTACCTATACCATTAGGTCCAAGCACTACAGTAACACCCTCATTAAACTCTATATTAGTTTCTATGGCAAATGATTTGAATCCGTGCAAATTAAGATTCTTTATATACATTTTCTTTCCTGTTTTCTATATACTAATTAACAAATTTATAATAATTATCGTCATCTACAATAATTAATTACAGTATAAATATTAAAACATTATACAATCGTATTAAAAAAAATCAATGAATTTATAATTATAAATAATTTTACTGTTCTTCCAAATTTTTCTTAGATACTATAATACCATATCCTGTAATTTCTAACTCTACATTATTATTAAGCACAATAGTAAAAAACTTATTTTCTCTGGTTATAGAAGTTATTTTTGAAGAAGGATATTCATTATCTATTACTTTAACCATACTTCTATGTATACAGCTTCTTGGTATGCCGTTTGGATTATTTTCTAAATTGTTTATTTTAATGCTTTTCCAAAGTCCGCTTTGATAAAATATAATATTAAAGCCTAATTTAGTATTAACTTCATACCCTCCGCCGTTTTGATACAAGCTAACAGTATCTACGCTATCACCCTCTAAATTAAGATAAATAAAATTTTTAGCCTGAAGAGGTAAAGAAGCCTCCGTAAGGTTTTGTGTGTATAAAAAAGAATACAAAATTATAAACAATAATAAAACTTTCTTCATATAATAAAATAAATAGAATATATATTTATTATATATTCGTATTTTATTTATTTTAATTTAATTATATTATATAAAAATTAAGGCTACAGCAAAAAGCCATAGCCTCAATATGAACACACAACTTGAGAATTATCTTAAAAATTATTTCAAAGCATTAATTTTTTTCATCATCTCAGATTTTTTAACACTAGCTCTATTGCTGTGAATAACAGATTTTCTAGCAGCTTTATCTAAAGCACTAGCATATTTATTATATTCAGCTATAGAAGCATTTTTATCATTAGCATCTATAGATTTTAATACTTTTTTCTTTTGAGTATTTAAAAAACTTTTAATTTTTCTGTTATAAAGATTTCTAGTAGAGTTCTGTCTTAATCTTTTAGAAGCTGATCTTATATTAGGCATTCATTATACTCCAGTGAAGTTAGTTAAAATAAAAATCGGAGTTAACGGGGCTCGAACCCGCGACCTCCTGCGTGACAGGCAGGCGCTCTAACCAAACTGAGCTACAACTCCAAAAAACTTTTTAAGTTTAATCATTATACTACAAATATATTTTTTGTCAAGTGCAAAACTCCTTTTTTATTAACAATTTAAAAATATTTAAAATAAACTACTATAAAAAACAAATAATTAATGAAGATTCTTTGATTTTTTATACTTTTGACTATATAATAAATAAAAATACACTTTTATGAGGAGTTTATTAATGACTAAAGTTGTTTTAATAAGACATGGTGAGAGTGTTTGGAATAAAGAAAACCTTTTTACTGGTTGGGCTGATGTTACTTTATCAGAAAAAGGGGTTGAAGAAGCTAAAGCTGGCGGTGTAGAACTTAAAAAAGCTGGTTTTACTTTTGATAAAGCATACACTTCTACTCTTACTCGTGCAATCAAAACTTTAAACTTAGTATTAGAAGAAATGGGACTTTTATGGATACCCGTAGAAAAATGCTGGCAGCTTAATGAAAGACATTATGGTGCTTTACAGGGATTAAATAAATCTCAAACTGCTGAAAAATATGGTGAGGACCAAGTAAAAATATGGAGAAGAAGTTATGATACTCCGCCTCCTGCTTTAGAAAAATCTGATGAAAGATATCCTGGAAATGATCCTCGCTACAAAAACTTATCTGAAAAAGAACTTCCTCTCACAGAATGTTTAAAAGACACTGTTGCAAGAGTTGTTCCTTTCTGGGAAAATGTTATACTTCCAGATATTAAAGCCGGAAAAAAAATCATCATCGCTGCTCATGGTAATAGCTTAAGAGCATTAGTTAAATACTTAGACAATATTTCTGATGCTGATATCACAGAGCTTAATATACCTACTGGAATGCCTTTGGTTTATGAGCTTGATGATAATTTCAAAGCTGTTAATAAACAATACTTAGGCGACCCTGAGGCTGTTAAAAAAGCTATGGAAGCTGTAGCTAACCAAGGCAAGAAAAAATAAATAATAATAAAATATATTTTATATATAAAATAAAGAGGAAGTTTTTTAATTAAATTTCCTCTTTATTTATTGCCTAAAAAATTAAATTGTGATATTATGAAAAACCAAATGTATTTGATCATTAAGGAAATAATATGAAAAATAAAAAGCTATTTTTTAGAATATATTTAATATTTCTTATTATATTATTTATTTCAATAGTAATATTAGCTTTTTTAGGAAATAGAAAAAGAATAGGATATTTATC
>NZ_SRZM01000388.1 GCF_019402445.1 Brachyspira pilosicoli | reverse complement strand
TGGTCCTATACCAGGAGGTCCAGCATTCTTCGACCATTTCTTTGGCATACATGGAATACTAAATATTATAATTAAAATTCTTATAATTGTTATTTTAGTTTTAGCTATAAAATATATATACGACAAAAATAAAAACAATAAAAAAGAATAGTTACAAAAATATTTTATCTATTATCCGGGTCAAATCTCTGTAGAAGCCTTATTAAAAAATAGACCTCCAAAAACATTATAGTGCATAAAGCCCACTCAATGCCTTTTGGAATACCGTGAAAGATTTGACAATAATTATTTTTCTTATATAATCAAATAATTATTTATTGAGGTGATGTATGGGCTGTCTTGGTGTATTCTTTGCTTTAAGCGATAAAGATTTAAATAAATTATTAAAAACTTCAAGGTTTGAAAGGCCTGATTTTATTTCTGAAGATTTAGAAGAAATATATTTTGAAAAGCATACAAAATATATTTATGAACTCGATAAATCTTGGGACGCTATGCATAGATGTCTTTCTAATGATGGGCTTTTAGTATTCGGTGATGATAATTATCCTCTTGGTTCTATTATAATGGGAGGAGATGTTTTATACGGAAATGGCGATGATGAGGAAGATTATATTATCACATTAAAAAAAGCTGATATAGTGAAAGATATTGCCTCAAAAATAGAAACTATAACAAAAGAAAAGTTCAAAGAAAAATATTTTAAAATAGATGAAAAAGATTATGAATATCCTCTAAGTGATGAAGATTTTGAATATACTTGGGATTATTTTTATAGAAGTATAGAGTTTTGGAAAAATGCTTCAGAAGCTAATAGAGCTGTTATATTTACAGTAGATCAATAAATAATGCAATGATAAAGCATTTCATTTTCATAATATTCATTTATTGTTTAAATGCTTATTATATTATACATTATCTATTATCCGGGTCAAATCTCTGTAAGAGCCTTATTAACAAATAAGCTGCAAAAAACATTATAATGCATAAAGCCCACTCAATGCCTTTTGGAATGCCGGGAAAGACCTGTATAATAGAGCCTAATACAAAACCTGATATTATTAAATAAGAAGATTTCACATAATGCTCCATCCAATATTCAAGTAGTTTTGTGGTAAGTATAACTCCTAAAATACTTCCTATAGCTAATGGAATTAAATATGGAAAATATAAATTATGAACTGCATCAATAGTCTCTTTATATATACCCAAAAGCAAAAACATATATGATACACTTATACCAGGAAGTATCATTGCAATTGCCACAATTAACCCAGCAACTACAAGTATAAAATACATAAATGTTTCACTTCTATTGCCGTTTCCGCTAAAAAAGCTTTCTGGTATCATTGATATTAAATACACTATAGCCGCACCTAATAAAATATATACAATACTTAAAAAATCAAATTTATAGGATTTTGTTTTATTATACACCGTATTAAAGCCACCAAGAGCAGCCCCCATAAAAAAGAAAGAAGATACCATATAATATTTTTCTATTAAGTTTGATAAAGGCTTTGAAATTATCACCATTCCCAAAACAGAACCTACACAAAAAAATATTAAAAACAAAAAGTTTAGTTTATTTTTTGAAATATAGTTTTCATTTTTTGAGAAAGTTAGTATACCGCTTAAAGAAGCTATTAATTTATCGTATATTCCAAGTATCATAGCCATAGTGCCGCCGCTGAAACCAGGTACAAGCATTGAAGCTCCTATTATAAAGCCTTTAATAATTGTGTATATATAATTGCCTATAATTTTCATTATTTTTAATAAACCTCTATAATTTTAAACTACATATTTTTTATACTTTATTTTGGAAAGTGATAATATATTAACAAACAATTTTAATCAAGTATTTTTTTACATTTTTTTTACATTTTTTACAATAAAAACATATATTATTTTATTGTTATTTATAGTATATAAT
>NZ_SRZM01000387.1 GCF_019402445.1 Brachyspira pilosicoli | reverse complement strand
GGGCAAAGCCCTGCAAATAATAAAAATAAAGAAAGTTAAAAATTTTTTGTAGTTATAGTAAAATAAAAAATTATAAATATTTCTCTATTTCTGTAAATGCAACACCTGCTTTCTCTTTAACATAAATATCAACTATTGAGTTTGTAAAATTAGAAGGCTCCGGATTAATCTCCATTATTGTTGCACCAGCTCTCTTTGCTATATGAGGAATTTGAGCAGCAGGCATAACTTCTCCGCCTGTTCCTATTATGATAAATAAATCACATTTCTGAGCGTCTTCTATAGAGCTTTGAAAATCGTAAGTAGGTAAAGCCTCTCCAAAAAATACAAAATTGGGCTTTAATATGGCATTACAATTTTCACAAGTAGGAGGGTCCATTGATAATATTTTTTTATCTATTTTATATTTATTATGACATTTCATACATACAGCATATTGTGCCGTGCCATGAAGTTCGTATACAATTTTGCTTCCTGCTTCTTGATGAAGATTATCTATATTCTGAGTGATTACAGAACGCATAATGCCTTTTTTTTCTAATTCTGCTAATACCAAATGAGCTTTATTAGGCTTAACGTTGTCTATAGGTTCGTAGAATACTTTTTTTAATGAATGCCATGCTTCTTTAGGGTGTCTTGTGAAGTATGAAATTTCAGCAAATTGGCTTCCATGTTTTTCCCAAAGCCCATTTTCTCCCCTAAAAGGAGGCACTCCGCTTTCTACACTTATGCCTGCACCAGTGAATGCTACGGCATATTTTGATGATTTTATTTTGTCTGCTATCTCTTTATAATCTATCATACTTATTATTATATAATAAAAAGATATTATTTCCACAATAATTTTTTAATAAATTCCAATATTTAATAAAAAATAAAAAAAAATGTGTGTTTATATTTTACTTTTTGTTTATATTTTATATACTTAAAGATACATATAATAATATATTATACTAAAATAAAATATATAAAAATGATATTATTGTATTATTAAATAATCAGATAAATAATCATAAATCATTGACAGTAATATTTTTATGATATAATATAATAAGTATATGTAATAAAAAAGACTGTAGAGGTATTTAAAATGATTAGCAGAACACAGATAATGCGACTATTAAAATATAAAAATGCATTAAGAAGAATGAAGAGTTTTGGTTTTATCAAAGCATATTCTAATAACTTGGGTGATGCAATAGGAATAACCTCTGTTCAGGTAAGAAAAGATTTTTCACTCTTTAATATATCCGGCAACAAGAAAGGCGGTTATAATATAGATGATTTATTAGACCAAATAGATAATATATTAGGTAAACAAATATCGCATAATATAATATTAATAGGCTACGGAAAAATAGGTAAAGCTTTGGTTAATTATAGAGGCTTTGAAAATGAAGCTATAAAGATAATAGCAGCTTTCGACCATAACCCTGACAAAATAGATAGAAATGCCCCTACACCAATACTTCCTATAGATGAGTTAAAAGATTTTATTATTAACAATAAAATAGAGATAGCAATATTAACAGTTCCAGATTTGGAAGCACAAAGAATGTTTGATGTAATATGTAATGCTGGTATTAAGGGTGTATTAAACTTTGCCCCTATAAAATTACTAGAAAGACCAGATTGTATTATTAATGATGTTAATATAGCAGATGAAATAGAATCATTATTTTATTTTATTAATGATGTTAAATTGCCTTCTTCTAAGAAATCTAAAGAAAAGAAATAAGCTTTTTTAGATTATGGAACAACAAAATAATATAAACAATCAAGACGAAGATATAAAAAAAAATGATGAGTTGCATAAAAAAAGGCTTAAAAGAAAAAAATTAAAAAAAATCTTAAAGCGTAGAAGAAAGAAAAAAAGAATAGCATATATCAACAGTCTTCCATTAATAAAACTATTATCCAAAATAGATGACAAGTTATTTTTAAAGATTTTTAAAGATAATAGAAAAGGCTCTTTTAAGAGTTTTATGAAGTTTATGAGCAGGCTTGGCGATGGTTATGTGTGGGCGGGGATTTATCTTATATTTTATATGTTTAGGATAGATTATGCTTTAATATATTTTTCTCGGGCTTTAACATCGGCTATTATATGTATATTTGTTTTTTTATACACAAAGAATTTTTTCAGTCGCATTCGTCCATATAAAAAGCATGGTAAAATACCTATAATGTATCCTCCAGATAAGCATTCTTTTCCATCTGGGCACACTATGGTAGCTTTTGCAATATCTTTTTCTATGGGAAGCTATAGTTTATATTCTGTTTTATTATTTTATAGTATTGCTTTTTTAATAGCATTTAGTAGGGTTTATGTTGGGCTTCATTATCCCTTTGATGTTATATCTGGAATAATATCTGGCACTATTATAGGGGCATGTACTAATTTACTTTTTTATTATATAACAGGTCTTCCTATGATTGGGCATCTTTGATATAATATAAGGCATGAAAATATTTTTTATATTCTTGTTAATAACTGCTGTAACATTCGCACAAAACTCTGTAATGGTATTTCAAAATAACAGCGATTATATGCATAGAGCTCTCTATGATTTAATTACCAAAAATATTTTTCTTTATTCTCATTTTAAAATTATAGAAACAAAAGAAAATAATAATTATAATCAAGTTAAATCAAAGATAAAAGAATTGAGTGCAAAAAATAATTCTGACATTTCTATTTTGTATAATATAAAAACTTTTGGAGATGGTTTTTTACTTAATTACATTATTTATAATAATTCTAATAGATGGTATGAGAATGAATATTATTTTAGAGAAACTAATATGT
>NZ_SRZM01000386.1 GCF_019402445.1 Brachyspira pilosicoli | reverse complement strand
TCAAATGGTTGTAAATGCGGCTGTAAAAAAAGCCTACAACGGAGAAAAGTCTATTGAATGGCTTGAAGTACTTGCAGGAGATAAGGCTCAAAAAGAATTAGGTACTCCTTTACCTAATGAGACTATAGACACTTTTAAAGAATATCTTATAGGCATAAAAGGACCTTTAACTACTCCTGTTGGTGAAGGTATGCGTTCACTCAATGTGGCACTTCGTCAAACTTTAGACCTTTATGTTTGTTTAAGACCTGTAAGATGGTTTAAGGGTACTTCTTCGCCTGTAAAAGAGCCTAATAAAGTTAATATGGTGGTTTTTAGAGAAAACACTGAAGATATATATGCTGGTATAGAATGGAAAACAGGTACTGAAGAAGCAAAGAAATTCTACAACTTCCTAAAAAATGAAATGGGTGTAACTAAAATAAGATTTCCAGAAACATCATCTTTTGGAGTTAAGCCTGTATCAGAAGAAGGCTCTAAAAGGCTCATACGCTCTGCAATAGAATATGCTTTATTAAATAAACTTCCTTCTGTTACTTTGGTTCATAAGGGAAACATAATGAAGTTCACCGAGGGCGGATTTAAAAAATACGGATATGAACTAGCTAGAAAAGAGTTTACTGATAAAACTTTTACTATGGACGAATATGCAGAAATAAAAAAGGAGTTTGGTGAAGATAAAGCGAAAGAAAAATTAAAAGAAGCAAAAGCACAAGGTAAACTCATAATAAAAGATAATATTTGCGATGCATTCTTGCAAAACACATTATTAAAACCAGAAGATTATTCTGTAATAGCAACATTAAACTTAAACGGCGATTATGTATCAGACCAATTAGCAGCTATGGTTGGAGGAATAGGAATAGCACCTGGAGGAAACATTAATTATAAAACAGGGCATGCTATTTTTGAAGCAACCCACGGTACAGCCCCTGATATAGCAGGCAAAAATAAAGCTAATCCTTGTTCATTAATACTTTCTTCTGTGATGGCATTAGAATATTTGAATATGAATGAGGCTGCTAGTTTAATAATAAATGCATTAGAGAAATCTTTTGAAAGCGGATATGCTACAGAAGATTTGGCAAACTTTATGGATAATGGAACTGCACTTGGTACAAAAGAGTTTGCAGAAAGAATAGTTTCTATAATGTAACAAATAATATATTTAAGGAAATATTTATGAAAAAAGAATATTTATTGTACAAACTTTATGACCATTCAAGCAAAAGAATAAAAATAGATAGCGAACTTTTTCAGAAATATAATGTAAAAAAAGGTTTAAGAAATGAAGATGGAACAGGGGTGCTTGTTGGGCTTACAAATATTGGAGATGTTGTAGGTTATGAAAGAGATAAAAACGGAAAAGTATGCCCTATAGACGGTAAGCTTTATTATAGAGGATATGATTTAAATGATATTGCTAATGATATATTAACTAATAAGCGTTTTGGTTATGAGGAGGTTTGTTATCTTCTTCTTTCTGGTAAGCTTCCAGATATGGAGAGATTGCAGTCTTTTAAAGAGTTAATATCTGATAATATGTATTTGGATAAAAAAACTATAATGAATATAATAGATTTGGAAGGGCAAAATATTATGAACATACTTTCAAGAAGTGTACTTGAGATGTATATTCATGACCCTAATCCTGAAGATTTATCATTAGAAAACTTAATGCTTCAATCTATACAATTAATAGCAAGATTTCCAGCTGTTATTGCTTATGCTTATAATATGTTTCAATATAGTGTTAATCAAAAATATTTAAACATTACATTGCCAAAGCCAAAATATTCTATAGCAGAGAATTTTTTATATATGCTTAAGCAGGAGTTTAGTGAATTAGAAGCTAGAATGCTTGATTTGCTTTTAATACTTCATGCAGAACATGGCGGCGGTAACAACTCTACATTTACAGTACGTGTTACAAGCTCTACAAGAACAGATACTTATTCAAGCATTTCTGCGGGTATTGGTTCTTTAAAAGGTGATTTGCATGGCGGGGCTAATGCTAAAGTAATGGATATGTTCATTCATTTGAAAGAGGCTATAGATAATTGGGAAAGCAAAAAAGAGATAGATGAATATTTAATAAAAATGCTTAACAAAGAAGCTTATGACAAGAGCGGACTTATATATGGAATGGGGCATGCTGTTTATACTTTATCAGACCCTCGTGCGGTTATATTAAAAGATTTGGCTCGTCAGCTTGCTAAAGAAAAGAAAAAAGAAAAAGAGCTTGCATTTATGGAATTAATAGAAGAGAGAGCTATAGAGTGTTTTATAAAGGTAAAAGGAGAGAAAAAAAGAGTTTGTGCCAATGTGGATCTTTATTCTGGATTTATATATGAAATGCTTGGTATATCTAAAGAGCTTTATACTCCGCTTTTTGCTATGTCAAGAATTGTAGGCTGGTGTGCTCATAGAATAGAGGAACTTAATTTTGATGACAGAAGAATTATAAGACCTGCATATAAAAATGTTTCTGACCCTCAAGAGTTTATTTCTATGGATAAGAGATAATTAAATATAATTAATAATTTTTTTAAAAGGAGTTTTATTTTGTATAAAGCTCCTTTTTATTATTATCCTTGTTTCAAAACATTAATAAATATTTATATTATTTTTAGTTTAATATTTAGTATATAAAATATAATTAGTATTACTTTCTTAATTTGCACTTTTTGGTTCTTTGACGAAGTC
>NZ_SRZM01000385.1 GCF_019402445.1 Brachyspira pilosicoli | reverse complement strand
AAGAAGTTATTGACAGTTTATTAAACAACAAAGAATTAAATATTACATTAAAAGAAATTTTATTATCATATTATTTTGATTATGCAGGAGATTTTTCAAATTGTTATTATAACCCTGGCGGAAAATATCTTCCTACATTATATAGAGAGCTTAGATGCTTAGATGAAAATAATAATGTTATTATAAATAGCGTGAAAGATGAATTGTTTAAAAGCTATTTTGATGAAGTGCTAAATATATTAAATGATGATAAGTTTATAAAGGATAATATAACAGGCAATAAAAATACAGCTTTAGATATATTAAAGACTTTATATAATAAATATAATTATAATGATTATCATTTACTTTATACAGTTCTTGAAAATACAAAGAGAGTCGAAGTAAAAAGGCATTGTATTAAAGTTATTTCTGACAATGAATCTATTACAAGAGAATATGTTGAGAAGATGTCAGAGAAAGCAAGATCATCAGAGTTGAAAGGAGCATTAAAAAATATTATTAAGAATTGGAATCTTAAAAAATACGGCGACTATTTTAAAAGTATTGATGAGGCTTTGGAGTTTATTGACACTTACTACAATACAAATTATGAAAAAAATATAAAGTTTTTAGATGATATTAAGCTTACAAAAGTTTTATACAACGATGGCAAAGAGGCTGATGAGAGAATATTTAAATATATCATCATGGAATATATGAATTTAGTAGAGCCTGCAAAATTAAAAGACTGCGATATGCTTGCGGGCATTCTTAATACTGCTTCATTTACAGATGCATTGGAAATGTTATATATTCATTGGAGAGATTCTAACTATGAAGCAACAAAGAAAAATATTTTAATACCTTATTTGATATATTCTGATGATTTGAAAGTAGATAAGGTTTATCCGCTCATAAAAGAGTTTGCAAAAAGTTCACGCACAGTTATGGCAGGATTTATTATAAAGTGTATGGCATTAAACGGAAAAAACTATGCATTAATATTGGTAGACGGACTCACAAGAAAAGCTCCTACTGCAAAGATAAAAGAAGTTGCAATAGAGACAATGGATAATGCAGCCTATATGCTTGATATGACCGCCGATGAGCTTTCGGATAGAATAATACCTAATTTTGGATTTAATCAAAAGGGTGAAAGAGTTTTAAACTACGGCGGAGAAGCAAAAAGAACATTCACATTATCGATAAACAATAATCTTGAACTTACAATTACAGATAATGAAAAAGAAAAAACAATAAAATCACTTCCTGCCCCAAACAGCAAAGATGATAAATCAGAAGCTGACAGTGCCAAAAAAGAATACACTACCCTCAAAAAAGAAATAAAGACTTTGATACAGAATCAGAAAATAAGGCTTCAAAAAGTGTTATTAAACGGCAGAAAATGGACTTACAACAATTTCAAAACCGTATTTGTTGAAAACCCTATAATGAACATGTTTGCTTTAAAACTTATTTGGGGTGCTTATGATGAGAACAACAATTTAATAGAAAGTTTTAGGTATATGGAAGACGGCACATTTAATACAGTTGACGAAGAAGAATACACTCTAAAAGAAAATAGTTTAATAACTTTAGTTCACCCCTCAGAATTGGATGCTGACACTATAGCAAAATGGGAAAGTCAATTATCAGATTATGAGATAGTTCAGCCAATAGAGCAGCTTGATTTCAAATATGAAGAGATTACAGAAAAAGATATTAATGAAGATAGAATTAATTCTCTTAATTCAAAAACAATAAAAGCGGGAGTGTTAATGTCATTAGCAAGCAAGTATGATATGGCTAGGGGCGAGGCTATGGACGGAGGAACTTTCTTTGAGTACATATTAAAAGACACTTATCTTAATATATCAGTTCACATTACATTCGACTATATGTATTTTGGAATAGATGCTAATGAAGATGTTAGTTTTGGTGATATTGAGTTTTATGAGATTGATGACGGCATTAAGACTTTGATTAATCCTTTAAAGGTAAACAAGAGATTTGCTTCATCAATTTACAGCATAGTGAAAAGTATTTTCGTAGAGTAAATTTATTTAATACGCACGGTAATTAGATAAAAGAATATAGAGTAGTTAATAATTTATTTTATAGTTATTAACTACTTTTTTATTTTCTATTTTAAAAAATTTTTATTCATATTTACTTTAAATTTTTATTATGCTAGCCTTTTTAAAGTTAATTTTTTGGAGGTAGTATGTATCATTCAAGATTTAAAGGAAGTCATTATGAGGCTGGCTTCAAATATGGAAATATACTTTCTAAAAATAATATAAACCCTTTAAGTAAAATAAAAATATCAAAAGAGCGTAAGGACTTCTCTACAAAATGCATGCCAATATATAAAGAATTCTTTCCGGAAATAATAGAAGAAATAAAAGGAATGGCTGATGGATTAAGCTGCAATAATATAAAAACAAATTATAAAGATATAGCAGATTTTTTATTTACAATATATGCTTTTATATTTGAAAATAAATGTTCTTCTTTTGCATTTAAAACTGATGATAATATTATTTTAGCAAAAAACAGTGATTTTATAAAAAGCATAAAAAAATATTGTGATAGTGTATATTACAAATTAAATGATTCATATTCATTTATAGGAAATACAACGGCATTTATTGAAATGGAAGATGGTATTAATGAAAAAGCTCTTGCTTGTACTTTGACTTTTGTATATCCTGTAAAAATAAATTATGGTTTTAATGCTGGTATGCTTGTGAGATATATATTAGAAAAATGTAATGATGTGAATGAGGCTTTATCTTTTTTAGAAGAAGTGCCTATATCATCATCACAAAACATTATTATAGCAGATAGAAATTCTAATATAGCATTAGTTGAATGTAACTGTGATAAAAAGCATATAATAAAAAATGATTATGTATTTACTTCTAATCATTTTGCAAGTGAATGTATGAGAGTTTATCAAACAGATTTGGAAGATGATGTGCATTCTCATGAAAGATATAATACATTAGAAAATGCTTTTAAAAACTATAAATATAATTTAGATTTTTCAAAAGAATTATTATCCGGTAAATATGGTTTTATGTGCCAGTATGAGAAGAAAGATGATATTGATACAATTTGGTCAAGTATATATTCTATAAAGGATAAAAAGATATATAGAGCGGAAGGCAATCCTTCAAGAAATAGTTTTAAAGAGGATAAAAGATTAAAATTCTATTATTAAAATAATTTAAGTGTATTAATTAAAAAATACTTTTAAAATTCTTTTTACGCACGGTTAATGAAATTTTATATATAATTGAATTTAAATTATTAATTTATTTTAGGGTTAAAAACTTATTTTGCGTGCGGTATATATACAATAATTTTAAACGACGCTAGGGTGGGGCTTTTGAATTCTGTTTAAGCAAACAAGAAAGAATAGTTTAAAATAACAATTTAATTTAATAAAGAATAATGGGTGGGGAATGTAATAAAAGTTTTAAAATTTAATTACATTTGCCCGCCCTTTAGGCTTTCTGTCTTTTCTTTTGTTTATGTGTT
>NZ_SRZM01000384.1 GCF_019402445.1 Brachyspira pilosicoli | reverse complement strand
TTTCGCGAAGCGTGCCCGGAGGGCAAAAACTTTTTGACGAAGTCCACAAAGCGAAGGCGGGAAAAAGTTGATAACACTTTTGTAAAAATATATAAATTGATAAAATATAATTGTTTAGCTATTTTATCCTAAAGCAACGTCTAAAACCATCATTATAGCAAAACCAAATATAAAGCCAAATACTCCAAAGTGGTTATGCTCTTCTGCAACAGCTTCTGGAACCAATTCTTCTATAACAACATATATCATAGCACCTGCAGAAAATGATAATGCTATAGGAAGAATTAATGTGAGTTTAGTAACAGCAATAGCACCTATAACCGCAGCAATAGGCTCCACTATTCCAGATATTGCTCCAAGTAAAAAAGATTTTGATTTTGAAACACCTGTGCTTTTTAGAGGCAAAGAAACAGCAGCACCCTCTGGGAAGTTTTGAAGACCTATACCAAGTGCCAAAGCCAAAGCAGCATTGAAACTCACTCCGCTATCTCCTATAGAAAAAGCTCCAAATGTTACACCAACTGCTAAACCCTCTGGTATATTATGTAATGTGATTGCTAAAAATAATAGTATGCTTTTTGAGAGTTTTACTTTAGCTCCTTCAGTCTCTTCATGACCATTCACTATATGCATATGCGGTAATGATTTATCTAATACCCATATAAAAAATGCACCAAATAAAAAACCACCAACAGGTATAAGCCAATTTGGTAAATTAGTGTTTTCTGATAGCTCTATAGATGGAGCAAGCAAAGACCAAAAACTAGCAGCTGTCATTACCCCGCCTGCAAAGCCATACATAGTAGCAAGCAGTTTAGGTTTTATTTCAGATACAAAGAAAAATACTAATCCTGCTCCAAGTGCTGTAAAAGCAAATGTAATTCCTCCTCCAAATAATGCTAAAACAACTGGTGATGCATTCTCTATCATTAATTACCGCCTTTTATTTTTTTT
>NZ_SRZM01000383.1 GCF_019402445.1 Brachyspira pilosicoli | reverse complement strand
GGTATATTTACTACTCTTGGCATTTCATTTCTATATTTTTATTAATTAATGCATCTTTATTTTCAAATACTAAATTTAATTCATCATAATTGTTAGAATAATTTTTATAACATTTCCTTTTTTCTAAAATATATAAAAACATTATATTCATCATCTGTATTATTAATATAAATTTCAATAACTAACTCATTTTCATTATCATCAAAATATCTCTCTAAACTCAAACATATAGCTATTGTCCATAAAATAAATAATTATTTAGTGTCAGTCATAATCAAATTATATTTAGTAGAATCATTTAAATTCTTAGTCCACTTAATAGTTTTATTGACAGTTTCTCCCGCAGCACCCACATCAACTATCTTTCCATTAACTTTAACTACAACCTCACCCGCATTACCTATAGTAAGCATCATAACGTCCCTAGCCTCTAAATATAATGTTTTACCGCTTAAAAGATTTGTAGTAGCAGGTCCGCCAGAATCAATAAAATATCTTAAATAAACAAAATGTTTAGCAGTTATCTCTATTCTAATATTTGATTTCTCAGTGTCTTGTTCTATATAAGTTTCTCCATCTATTACAGGCAATTTTACATCTGATGTTACAATCATATTATTAGTAATATTATTTTCATTTAAATAATTAGTATTTTCTTCGTTATAAACAGAATTAATCATCTGATTTTCTTCAAGTTTTTCCATCTCTACAGTAGCTAAATTATCATAAACTTCTATTATACTTATCTTAAAATCATTAATTCCATTTCCATTCAAATCCAATATTATAGGATTGCTCTTAGAAAAAGATAAATCCTGACCATTAATATTCATTCTAATAACATTACCTATACTATTAAATTTAATAGTAGCTGATATTCCAAGCGGCTTAAAATATATAATATCTCCAGATTTCACATTCTGCCTAGCATTATTATCAACAATATTTCTTGCTATCTCAACTTCTCTTTTATTATTATTCTTGTTTGAAGAAAATATAGATTTTATATTATCTATGTTAAAAAATATAACAGCAAAAATAACTAATATAGCCAATATCACTATAATAGGTACAAAAGAAGTAGATTTTTTATTTTTAAGCTTATTTAAATCTCTTTTTGTAATATATAATAATTCCGCCTCAGCACTATTTGGAGTATATGTTTTACTATTTACTGAAACACTACTGTTAGTTTTTAAAATATCTTCTTTTTTGGTTTCTTCTTTAGAATCTTCATTA
>NZ_SRZM01000382.1 GCF_019402445.1 Brachyspira pilosicoli | reverse complement strand
TTTTATATCTGTTTTTAGTATATTGATGCTTATAATGATGTTTATTTCTTTACCAAGAAATACTGTGCAGTATAAAGTAAAGCTATTACATCAATTTGTTATTTTTAAAGATATTAGATTTATATTAAGTACATTGACAATTCTTTTTGGGGCAGCATCTTCTTATGTGCTTTATACTTATTTAAAGCCTATACTATTAAACTATGTTCATATAGATAATAAATATATTAGCATTGCATTACTAGTTTTTGGTGTAACGGTTCTTTTTAGTAATTTACTTTCTGGAAAATTAGCAGAGCATAATGGTGTTTATAATTTGAGATTTATATTTATATTTCAATTTATATGTATGATTGTTTTACCATTTGCTCTTAATAATTATATAACTTCTGCTATAGTAATATTATGCATAGGTTTTTTAATGTATTTGATGAACTCTCCTGTACAATTAAATATTCTAGATTTTACAGAGAGAGATTATCCTTCTTGTATTACTTTAGCTTCTTCAAATAATTCTTTTTCATTTAATTTTGGTATAGCTTTAGGTTCATTTGTTGGAAGTAATATATTTGATAGTTTTGGTCTTAAATGGGTTGGATTTGGGGGAGCAGTGTTATCTGTATTAGCTTTTTTAAGTGTTATTATACTTTATAATTTTAATATAAAAAATATTGATAATTAATTTATTTGTACTTTATTATATAAAGGAAATTATTTATGATGAAATTATTAAAAATATTGTTTGTTGTTTTTATTTTTGTAGGATGTACAAATAACAATACCTCAGTAAATAATATTGTTAAATACAAAGGTATATATACAGGAAATGATATTACATACAACGGAAGTACTATAGAATCTACTGCTACAATAATTACAGTTGAAGAGAGTGGAAAGGTTACTCTTGAAATAAAATTATCTAATCAAATAGTTAGTTTTTATGCAGATGCTGATTTAATTAAAGAATTATCAAGCACGAAGTTTGAAGTTAATAGTTATGGTCAATACTTATCCTTAGATTTTTCAAATGGGCTTTATTTTATATTTAATCAAGGTTCAGATAATTATTCTGGAAATTTAACTAAACAATAATTTAGTTAGTTCTAATAAAGATATTGACAATTTAATATTTATAATTTAATGTTAACATAATTTATAGATAGGGTTAGAAAATGAAAAGAATATTTGCAATATTATCTTGTATTTTTATTTTAGCTTGTTCTAATAATGTAAACAATAATGAAGTTATAAAGGTTACTGTTGGTGCAGAGCCTCAAAGTATAGACCCATCATATTTATCTGCAATTGATAGTATGATTTATGCTGTGCATGTATTTGAGGGGTTAGTTACAAAAGATAAAGAGGGCAATATTGTAGGAGGAGTTGCAGAGAGTTGGGAAGTTTCTCCTGATGGCTTAAATATTATATTTCATTTTAGAGATAATGCTAAATGGTCTGACGGTAAAAAGATTACAGCAGATGAATTTGTATATTCTTTTAGAAGATTGGTTGATCCTAATACAGCTTCTTCTTATGGTTTTTTAGCTTCGCCTATTAAAAATGCTGATAAAATAATGGCTGGCAAACTTAGAAATGAACAATTAGGAGTTGAGACAATAGATGAAAAAACTTTATTAATAAAATTTGAAACACCAACTGCATATTTTTTGGAATTATTTTGCATACCTATATTTTCACCATTAAGAGCAGACTATATTGAAGATAATGATAAATGGACTTTTTACCCAAACACATATATAGGTAATGGTCCTTATAAGATGATAGAGAGAAAAGTAGATGAATCAATATCATTAGAGTTAAACACAAATTATTGGAATAAAGATAATATAGTTGCAAAAAGAATAGATTTTATAATGCTTTCAGATGTGTCAACAGCATACCCTGCATTAAAAGAAGGCTCATTACATTACTCATCAAGAATACAAAATAATGATATAGAGCTTTTAAGGAAAGAAGGATATTTAGTTATAACCCCATCTTTGGGTACGGCTTATTATGCTGTAAATAATACAAATGAAGTTTTAAAAGATAAAAAAGTTCGCAGAGCATTGGCATTAGCAATAGACAGAAACTATATAGTAGAAAATATCACTAAAGGCGGAGAGGTTCCAGCTGGAGCATTTATTCCATTTGGTCTTAAAGATGTAAATGGAGATTTTAGAGAGAATGGCGGAAATTATTTTAGTGTATCAAAAGAAGATTATGAGTCAAATATTAAAGAGGCAAAAAGACTTCTCGCTGAAGCTGGATACAGTAACGGAGTTAATTTTCCTGTTTTAGAGTTTAAAACAAATCCCGGTGCTGGAGTAACAATAGCTGAAGCAGTACAGCAGATGTGGAAAGAAAATTTAAATGTGGATATGTCTATTACTCAAGAAGAATGGTCAGTTTTTCAAAAGAATAGACAAACAAGAAATTATACAGTATGCCGTGCCGATTGGATTGGTGATTATTTGGACCCTATGACTTTTGCTCAATTATTCACTTCAACAAGTGCAGGCAACAGAGTAGGCTACAGCAATATTAATTATGACAGTCTTATAAAAGATGCACAGTCTACAATAGATAACAATAGAAGAATGAATAATATGCATATAGCTGAAGATATGTTAATAGGTGATGATATGGCTTTGATACCTTTATATTATTATACAGCACCTTCTATGAAAAGCCCTAAATTAAAAGATGTTGTAGTTGATACTTTGGAAATAAGAAGATTTTTTTATTCTTATTTAGAATAAATAATAATATTTTTATAAAGCTTTAATATTCATCTATTAAATTACTGTTTAATATAGTACCTAATTCGTATCTTTTATTATTGCTGCTGTAATTATAAATATAGAATGTGAGATGATTGTTTTTATAACTAGCCATTTTCTTTCCCAAATATAAAAGTCCATTCGCTGGTATGGAACTTAATATATGAACTTCTTTAATATTTTGATATGATACTATATCATTAAAAATAGAGTTTATTTCGCTTACAAATATATCATAGCATTTTTTATTTACTAAGCTTTTGTCTGAGTTCTCTTGAAGTCTTATTTCATGCGTTATAGTTATAATATTGGTATATGAATAATCAAAGCCTTTGTTTATAATTAAATTTTCATTATCTTTATAAACTTCTTCTATGTTATCTACATTAGATCTGCCTGATAATATTATACCTATTGGCTGATTTATATTTGATATTCTTAATTGTGTGGATTTGCTTTCTATAAAATTTGTTAATTCTGGGTCAGTAATATCAATATCTCTATATCCCCATACAAGTGAATCTTTCGGTTTAGGAAGAAAATCAAAATTATATTTATATTTTTCTAATATATATGCTATAGACACTAGTATGCTATTTGGTGCTATTGCATAAAGCATAATTTTATCTTGCTTTGTAATATTTGCTTCTTCCAATTTAGATATTATTATATTTTTAAGTTTTCTTATAATATTATCATCTTTATATTTGTATATATTATATTCATTGTCTAAATCAATTTCCAAATCTATTTTTGGTATTTCCCCGAAGTTTTGAGATACACCCCTTATAGAATGAAATATTTTAACATTTTTATTTTCAGCCATAAACATTACTCTTTATTATAT
>NZ_SRZM01000381.1 GCF_019402445.1 Brachyspira pilosicoli | reverse complement strand
TTTATTAAATGCAGTCCTTTTGCTTCTTTGGGACACGCCTTACCTAAAGGCACTTCCTTCGGTCGCAAAAGAAGTTGGGGTGCAGAGGCTAGCCCCTGCAAATAATTAAAAAATAGAAATTTAGAAAATATAAAAAACTTTAATATTTTAAAAAATTAAATATATTCTTAAGTTTTTACAATAATAAGTATGTGCTTACAAAATATACACAACATTGATATTCTTAATTTTATTTCAAGCCATATTTATCTTGAATCTCTTTTATATTTTCTCTAGCAATATCATAGTTAGGATCTAATTCCAAAGCCTTTTTATAATCTTTTAAAGCTTCATTGTACTCCTCTAAATTTTCTTTAGATACTCCTCTGTTATTATAAAAAGCCCCATTATTAGGGTTTAACTCTATAGCCTTATCATAGTCTTTAATAGCTTCTTCATAT
>NZ_SRZM01000380.1 GCF_019402445.1 Brachyspira pilosicoli | reverse complement strand
TGTTGATAATGATGGAATATATAAGGCTTTGAAACATTTTAATATAATATAAAAAAGTATATAGATAGTTATTTTTATCATTATTTATCCGATAAAGTAAGTAATAATTTGACTTAATTTATAAATTGATTATAATATTAAATATAAGTTTAATGGAGTTTTACTTATGACTAAAAAAATATTTCTACTTTTATTTATTATTTTTATTTCATCTATAATGTTTGTAAGTTGTAAAAAATTTGATACAACAGCAACAACAATAGAAAATCCAAATACTTATACAAGTATAGACCCTATTTTAGGACAAGGGTATAAATTGCAAGTTACTACTACAGCTACTGCTATTACTATAGGAATATTAAATACTACTACTAGTACAATTATAGGAACAGAAGCAGAAAATATAGATAAATTATATCAAGAAACAGGAAGCACTAATAATTATAGTTTTCAAAATGGTGTAATGTCTGGTAATTTTAGTATATTATCAGCAGACCAAATAAAAATTAGTTTTGTAAGAAATACTCCACCATATCTTAGTGTAAGAGATGTAATTTGTACTAGTACTGCTCCTTAATTTTAAGGATTATAATTTATGGAGGGTTTAAAATTTATTAAAATAATATTATTTAGTTTTTCTATTTTACTACTAATTGTTTTTTTTATGAGTTGTCAAAGCCCTCTGTTTCAAACTTCATATAATGCCAAAAATGATCTTGCTAGTACAAACTATACAAACTATTATGGACAATATATTAGTAAAAATACTGTAGGTCAAAATCCAAATGAAAAATTAAATTTTTATATAACTAATGAGGTTATAACCAACGTGTATGATGGAAAACAAAATATAATAACCAACACTCTTTATATATGGGTTGGAGCTAGTTCTTTTCCAGACAAAAATAAATTTATAGTAGGATATTCTAATGTTGATGGAGAATTTCCGCATTATGCTTTTAATAGCGAAAAAGTTGTTGGAAAATTCACTATAGTAAATAAAAATGTAATAACTATAAATTTTGCTACACTTTTGCCACCATATTTAAATATTCAAAATGTAACTTGTAATAAAGTTCAATAAAATATTTACTTTCATTAAAAATTAAAATATATATGTCGATAATTAAACAGATATATAATTTTGGAGTTTTTTATGAAAAAAACTATTATATTAATAACTATATTTACAATATTTTTAATATCATGTAAAATACAACCTACGGCACCAGAAAATCAATCTTTAATAACTGATAATAACTATAGAAGTAGCTTTCCAATACTTGGAAAATCTTATCTTTGGGTAACAACAACTGCTACTGCAATATCTTTAAATTTTGGTACTGAGGATGCTGTAGAAGGAACAGGTGAAATAATTTTTGATAAAAATAATGGAATTGATGATACAATGCTATCAACTGATAAAAATACTAATACTTATGCTTTTCAAACAGGAACAGCTACTGGAAGTATAGAAGTATTAGATTCCACTAGGGTAAAAGTATATTTCACACAAAATGTAACTCCATATATAAAAATAATGGAAGCTGTTTGTGAAAAGAAATAAAATAAAAAAATAATTATTGACTAAATTAAATAAATTTATTATACTTATGATATATAATTGGAGATGTTTTTATCATGAAGAATGTAATAAGTTTTATAACTATTTGTTTATCAATAATATTTTTTATATCTTGTAAGGCAAATACTGGTCCTATAGAAAATTCAGAAAAAACCCAATTAATTACTACAGCCAATGGGCTAAAAAGCTCAGGTCCTGTATTAGGTCAAGCATACCTTTGGGTCTTTTTGGAAACAGATGGCTCTACTAGTTCAATATCTTTAAAATTTGGAGAAGAAGCTACACCTCCTGGTGAAGATGTTATAGGTGAAGAAGTTAAGTTTAATGGAAATATAGAACATATATATCCAACAGCTAATCAAGATGCTAACTCTTATGCATTTCAAAGCGGTACTATAACAGGTATAGTAGAAATATTAAGTGAAACTCAAGTTAATGTAACTTTCTCTAGAAATATATCACCATATCTAAAAGTAAATGATGTAGTATGTACTGCACAATAAGAATTATAACTTTTATATAATATTTCTCAATAAATATAAAGAAAGGTTTAATACTTGATGGAAAATGTTGCAATTATAGGTGCTGGTGGTTGGGGACTTGCTTTAGCTAATATTTTTTCTGAAAAGCATCATATTAAAGTATGGGTGCATAGTGAAGATAGCTATAACAATCTTAAAAAATTCCATAGAAACGACAATTATTTACAAAATATACAATTAAATGAGAAAATAGAATTTAGTATGGAGCTTGATGAGGTTATCAATGATGCTAAAATAGTAATTATTGTAACCCCATCTTTTGCATTCTATAATACTTGTGAAAACATAGAACCTTATATAAGCAATGAGCAAATAATAATATCAGCAACAAAAGGATTAGATAGAAATACCGGCAAAACAATGAGCGAAGTTGCTAGAAGTATAATATCTGGAGAAGTAAATATTCTTACACTCTCTGGTCCTTCTCATGCTGAAGAAGTTGCCAAGGGAGTACCTACTGCAGTAGTCATTGGTGGAGAAAAAGGTGTTTCAGAATATGTAAGAGATACCTTAACTGTACCTCCAAAATTTAGAATATATAATTCAACAGACCAAAAAGGCGTAGAGATAGGTGGTGCTTTGAAAAATATTATAGCAATAGCTGGCGGTATAGTAGATGGTCTTAATTTGGGTGATAACACTAAAGCAGCACTAATCACAAGAGGTCTTCATGAAATAGTAAGATTTGCTTTAAGTAAAGGAGCAAGAATAGATACTATGTATGGTCTTTCAGGAATAGGTGATTTAATAGTAACTTGTTCTAGTGGATTAAGTAGAAACAATAGACTTGGAAGAGAGCTTGCTAAAGGAAAGAAATATCAAGATGTTATAGCTAATTCTCATGGGCAAGTAGCTGAAGGAGTATACGCTACAACAGCAGCATATGAGTACGCCCAAAAAAATAATATATATATGCCAATAACAGAGGCTATTTACAATATATTATTTAATAATGCAAATATACAAGAAACCCTAAAGGAACTTATGAGCAAAGATGCTAAA
>NZ_SRZM01000038.1 GCF_019402445.1 Brachyspira pilosicoli | reverse complement strand
TTTTTATAAAGTTGGCTAGAGAATATAGAAGAAGATTTAATATAAAAGTAGTATCAATTACAGGAAGCTGCGGAAAAACTACTACAAAAGAATTAACAGCATTATTTTTAAGCACAAAATATAGAACATTAAAAACAGAAGGTAATTTTAATAATGAAATAGGAGTACCAAAAACAATATTTAATTTAGATGATAGCTATGATATGGCAGTAATAGAAGCTGGAATGAATCATAAAAATGAACTCTTAAGAATATCAGAGGCAATAGAGGCTGATACTGTTATTATTAATAATATTGAGCCTGTACATATTGCTTTTTTGGGTTCTTTAGAAAATATTGCTCTTGCTAAAAGTGAGTTATTTAATAATGCAAAAGAAAATGCTATTATAAATAAAAACACAAACAAAGTAGATATATTATTAAGCGAGGCAAAAAACAAAAAAATAAAAAACATTATAGAGGCAGATATAAAAGAAATAAAAAAGATAGATGATAATAGTTTTATTTATAAGAATGTAACATTCAATCATAATTTAATTGGAGATTTTAATTTACAAAATATATTAATGGCTCTAAAAGCAGCAGAACTCTATAACGTAGATTTAGAAGAATGTGCAAAAGCTTTAACTAATTATCAAAATCAAAAAAACAGAATGCAGATAATAAAAATAAATAACTGCTCTATTATAAACGACTGCTACAATTCAAATCCTACAGCATTAAAAAACATGCTTATATATTTATCTAAAAGAGAAGAAAAAAGAAAAATAGCTATTATAGGCGATATGCTTGAAACAGAAACTGAAAACTCTTCTTTTCATAAAGATATAGGAGTATTTATAAACTCATTAAAAAATATAAATGAAGTTATTACAGTAGGAGATAATTCAGAGAAAATAGATAATGAAGTTACCTGCTCTAAAATGCATTTTAAAAAAGTAGAAGAGAGCATAAATACCATAATTGATATTATAAAAAACAGTAATGAAGAAACAGCAATTTTAATAAAAGCTTCACTAGGTATGCGTTTTAATATGATAATAGAAGCAATAAATAATATATAATTTTTTTATTTTATTACATTCCAAACATACCAAGTATTGAAACTAATAGATAGTCTGTTATAAGTATTAGCATAAAGCTATAAACCACGCTAATAGTAGTAGCCTTACCAACACCTTCAGCTCCTCCATTAGTTCTAAATCCATAGAAACAAGAAATCAAAATAACTTCAGCACCAAAAATAGTAGATTTTATTAAACTTCCAATAAAGTCCCCAAGCGAAATAACAGCAATAGCCCTATCAAAATAAATAGCAGGGTCATTATTAAGCACAAACACAGTAACAACTGCCCCTCCAAGTACCCCTATTATATCAGCAGAAACAGTAAGCATAGGTAAAGATATAACAGCAGCCCAAAATCTAGGCACAGCAACATATTCTATTGGGTTAGTATATAATGTTTTTAGAGCATCTAACTGCTCACTTACCTGCATAGTACCAATCTCCGCAGTAACAGAACTGCCCACCCTACCTGCAAATATTAAAGCAAGAAGCATAGGAGATAATTCCTTAACCATAGCCTTACCAACCATAGAACCAACAAACTGAGATATACCTTTTAATACACTGTCCAAAACAACAGCTATCTGAAGCGACATTACCATTCCCGTACAAAGCACCGTTACAGCAGCAACAATAAAAGACTCTACTCCCATTCTTACTATTTGGTCAGTTAAAAGCTTAAAAGAAAAACTAGGTCTAAAAGTATATTTAAATATTTGTATAAGTAAAGAAGCAAACTCACCTAATGTATCAAGTAATATGATAATCCTATTTTTTATACCCTTTCTAACTTCTATCTTAACATCAAATAATTCCATGGGCAAAAGTCCTTATTTTAATTATTATTAACATTAATATTTTCAAATCTTGTCTGGTCAGCAATAAAATTAAGCGGTAACCCTTCAAGTATAGCACCATTTCTATGTTTTGCAAGTATCACTTCCACTTGATTATTTCTCTCATCTATCACTTCTTCATCTTTATCTTCTTTGTTAGGCTTTTGTCTATGAAGAAACATAACAATATCAGCATCTTGCTCTATAGAACCAGATTCACGTAAATCAGAAAGCCTTGGTTTATCCTGTCTTTGTTCAACAGCCCTAGATAACTGTGCTAATGCTATAACAGGCACATTTAATTCTTTTGCTAATGCTTTAAGACCTCTTGATATATCTGCTATCTCTTGTTCCCTTGTACCATTTCTTCTTGTATTTGCATTAGAATGAATAAGCTGCAAATAATCAACTACTATTAATTTTAAATCTATTGGTTTTCCTGTAGTTTTAGCAATCTCAGCAAATTTATATTTCATCTGCCTAGCCTTACCCCTTATCTCCATAATGGTTAATTGGCTGGAATCATCTATTAACAAATTAGCCTGAGATAAACTATTAAAAGTCTGCCCTAATTTAGTCCACTCTGGCCTCTCCAAATCCCCAGACCTTACACGAGATAAACTAATTCTTGCCTTACTAGCAATAAGTCTTTCAACTAGCTGCATACTGCTCATTTCCAAAGAGAAAAAACCAATACCAAAATTCATAGATTCAATATTAGTAATAACATGTTCAACTATATTTAAAGCAAAGCTAGTTTTACCAACAGAAGGACGAGCTGCTAATATGATTAAATCTGAAGGCTGAAAACCATGAGTAACTTTATCAAGCCCAATAAAACCAGAAGGCACACCTGTAACAGTACCTTTATGTTTTTTTCTATTTTCTATAGTAGTTAATGCTTCATAAAGCAAATCTCTTATATGTATAAAATCATTATCAAGTCTTCTTTGAGTAACTTCAAATATTCTTTTTTCTGCAAAATCGGCTATTTCTTTAGTTTCAGAGTCTTTAGCCTCATATGCTGAGTTCTGTATATCTTGAGTGGCAGTTATTAAATCTCTTAATAAAGATTTTTCTGCTATAATTTCTGCATAATATTTAGCATTTTGATGAAAAGGACTTCCGTCTATTATCTTTGTTAAATATACTTCATCATTTTGAATTATTTTATCGAAAAGACCATTTTCTTTGAGATATCTTAAAGTAGTTTCAGCATTAACAGCAATTCCTCTATTATGCATTTCAAGAATGCATTCATAAAGCAGTCTATTTCTTTCACTATAAAAATCTTTTGATACTATTTTAGAAATTGCTGCAGATATGGCCTGAGAGTTTTGAAGCATAGCTCCAAGTAGAGACTCTTCAGCCTCTATGGAGCATGGAGTATTATTCATTAATTATTTTCTTCTGTTGTAATAGCAGCTTCAGTATTTTCTGTATTAGCTTCAGCATTATCAACGTTGTCGATATTAACAACTTTAATTTTGATATTAGCATTAACACTATGATATAATTTTATTTCAACATCATATTCGCCAAGTTCTTTAATGTGTTTTTCCATATGAACATCGCGTTTATTGATATCTATTTCTTTTTCTTTTAAAGCATCAACTATAGTCTGCTGGCTAACAGAACCATATAATTTACCATTATCAGCAACTTTAGCAGGTATTATAACACTTATATCAACAATTTTACCTTTAAGTATTTCTGCTTCCATTTTTCTTTTAGCTCTTTTTTTCTCTAAGCTTTTTTGCATTTGAGCTAAAGTTTTTAAATTAGCAGCATTTTTTACTACAGCTATTCCTCTTGGTATAAGGAAATTTCTTGCATAACCATTTTTTACTTTACATATATCACCTTCATAGCCAAGTGATATAAAATCTTTCTTTAAGATAATTTCCATTGATTAAACTCCCTATCATTTACTATATTTTACACATTCTATATTTTTTAATTCATTAATTATAACATATTATAAATATTATATCAAGGCTTCAATATTTTTTTAATTCTATTCTCGAACACTTTAATTTCTCTATAGATATTTATTATATATTCACTATAATTCAAATTTTTACATTTAAACGCATCTTTTATAAAAATTTTTGTCCAAGTAAGAAAATGTAATGAATGAAATCTTATTTTTTTGTTATTATCATAAATAAAATTAGAATACGGAATATTATTTTCAAAATATATTTTATTTAAGCTATATTTTCCCTTTAAAATCTTTTCAAATCCTCCATAAAATAAACCAATATCAAAAATAGAATCATTAACTATATTATACAAATTACCAACTTTTTTATTATTAAAAAACTCTCTAGATAAATCCATATCAGAAATACTACCCGCAACTCCATTGTTTACTCTATCAGTATTATAATATATCTCTTTCAATTTATTTATTTCTATTTCATTAGTATATTTATTAAGCAAAAAAGAGCTAAACTCATCTAATATAGAAACATCTTTAATATACATGCTTAAGGCTAAATTTGATACTAAAGATATTTTATAATCATTAAAAGGTAACAATGCTTCATCTAAATTAGAAAATATTAAAACATCACTATCCATATAAAAACATTCTTCTATGTTATAGAGCTTCATAAAATCTCTTAATATAATCCATCTTTGCATACAAAACATTTCATAATTAGGATTACTTTTTCCTAAATGTACATATTTATTAGCAAATAATTTAGCATCATCACTTAATATATTATTTATATTAACAAAAATACTATACTTTGAATATTCTTTATACTCTTTATCTGATAATAAATAAACATTAGAATTTTTATTTGTAATTTTAAGTTGTTTTAAACAATATAAAACATATTTATTAAAGCCATTATGTATTATAACAACATTCATAACAAGATACCTAATGAAAATTTACACTTCTAGTAAGCACAACACTCTTATCATCGAAATCTGTAACCTCTGCCTTAAAGACATATTTGCCTCGCTTAGGTATAAAACTTCCTCCCCTATAATAATGAGAATCTACCCCATAAACATCTTCAAATCTATAATCTGGAGATATATAATAAACATTGTTCTGCTTAATAAAATAAGTAAAATCATAATCCCTAAGCAAATCATCATTCATATATATTTTTACTCTCTTAAGCCCCATAGGAATACTTCCAAGTAAATCATAAGCCTTAACAAATAATTTTAGCTCATCATTATATCTTATAGACATATTGTCTTTTATCTGTATTAATCTATTTTCTGTTCTTAGATATATACCATGTATAAGAGGAGATTGCTCAGAGCCTTTATTCATATCAAGATAAGCAAGAGGGTCTATAACAAGCCCCTTTCTCATATCCTCTATTGTAAGATGCAAATGAGCTCCTCCAGAACGTCCTGTATTACCTGTTAAAGCAAGAATATCATTTTCTGTTACCTTTGCATAATTTTTTTCTATGCTTCCATTGTCTATATGATAATAATAACTTCTAATGCCTTCATTATGTTCTACTATTAGAGTATTGCCTACTCCATATACTGGTCTTGTAGGGTCTTCATCAAAATCAGAATAATGCACTATCTCACCATCTGCTATAGGATATATAGGCATTCTGTTTCCGCCAAAATCTACACCATTATGAAAGTGGTCTGTTCTAAACTCGCCGAATGTGCTTGTTATTCTAATCTTATTTTCATCAATAGGAATTCTAGCAAAAACAATTGATTGAATAAATAAAATAAATAATAAACTTTTTTTTATCATAACTTCACTCTCTTATAAGCATATATCATTTTATCGCTAACTATCATATATTCATTATACTCTGTAGATATATCAACATAATAAACCCAAGCATCTATACTTTTCTCAAATATCACCTCTTCAAATTTATTATCATATATAAGTACCTCACTATTTCCCGATTTAGAAACACTCATTATAGTGGAATTAGTTTCTGCATTAAGCTTCATATTAACAGCATTAAGCATATTATATTTTTCTATGTTTATTCTGTTAATCTCTTTCCCATTATTTAGAGAATATATTATAATATCTCTGTCTGCAAGCATAAAAGCACGCATAGATTTCTCACTAACATAAGAAGATACATGCTTTCTCCTGTTTAGAGTAGTATCTAAATACCATAATGATTTACCCTTAGAATCATATAATGTTATATACTCTGGTCTTATACCGCTAATAGATAAAGCAAAACTTCCATACTCGCTTAAAGCAACAGATTTCACTATATTTATTTCGCTAAGTATTGTAGATATGCTATAATCCATTTTGCCGTTTCTGTTTATATAGGCTATATCACCGCTTGAAAAACCTGATATATAATCACCTGTATATGAAGCAAAAGCACCGTCTGTAATAATTTCTCCATATTGTATATGTTCGCTTAGAGGGTTATTATCATAATCAAACATCTGAACTTTAGAGTTGTCGCTAGAATGATAAATACTCCTATTGGCATAAGGTGAAATCTCTGGGTATACAGAAGTATTTGTACGCCACAAAATCTCTCCGCTGCTGTTGTAGCATTCTATAACATTACCGTATCTTTTATACTTAATAAAATATCCATTATTCAATGAAGCTAGTTCACCAGCAGATAAATTTGTAAAATATAATGTCTTTCCTTTTGAATCAAAATAATGAATTATTCCTTCAGGCTTTGAAAAGAAATTATGTTTAAAAGTACCATCTATACTATAGTTATTATCATTAACAGGGTCTAATGTAGAAGATATTTCTTTATTCCATATATTAATTATATTATATTCTTCATTAAGCCTATTAGTACCAAATATAAATATAAATAATAAAACCAAAATAAAAGCACTTATTAAAGTTAAATATCTAATAACAAAAGGCTCAGCATTATGTATATTTTTTACGTCTATAGTTTTAAAATCACTCATCAAAAATTATTTTAACTCCGTAAGCACTTTTACATTAAATTTAGTAGGTTTATCTAATATGCTTAAAGGGTCAAAAGTCATATTACCTGCTCTCATCTCCCAATGGCAATGAGGTCCTGTAGACATACCAGTAGAGCCTATAAGTCCAATAATATCACCTTTTTTAACATACTGCCCCTCTTTAGCTATAAGTTTAGACATATGAAAATAACTACTGTAAACACCTTGTCCATGGTCTATAACAACACAATTACCCCTTACAAATAATTCTCTAGAAACTCTCACAACTCCATTATTAGCAGCAATTATTGGTGTGCCGTTAGTGTTTGCAATGTCAAAACCTTGATGGTATCTAGCATAATCTTTTGTATATCCTCTAAAAGCACCAAAACCAGAAGAGTATCTTCCTTGTGCCGGCATTATATAAACACTATCAGCATAATTTGTTGGAGTATAGCTTATATAAATTTTACCGTTAAGAAGCTCTCTTTCTTCTTTAGATTTCTGCGGGTTACTTATAATATTTTTCATAGTTGTTGTAACACCTTGTATTTGCTTAGGTTTTGGAGGAGGCGGTGTAAAATCCAAATCAATATCTAAAGCTACTGTAGCTATAGTTTTATCTTTAAGCTCAACATTTGATTGAAACTGATATTTTTTATCTTGAGAGCCTACATATATTCCAAACACACTTTTATAAACTTTCATTTTATCACTAGCATCTTTTAATTCAAAAAATTTTACGATTGGTCTTGCACTTCCCATAAGTTTTGCATTTTTTATTTTTACATCATCTTTTGAAGTTACATAAATAGTAGAAACTTTTCCAGCATAAAATGGATAAGGATCAACATAAACTTTTAAATCTTTATCATAGTTTTTAAAATCATTAATAGAATTAAATTGATTAGATTTAGTATAATAA
>NZ_SRZM01000379.1 GCF_019402445.1 Brachyspira pilosicoli | reverse complement strand
TTTTGGTTCTTTGACGAAGTCCGCAGAGCGTAAGGCAGGAAAAAGAACAATAAAAAATCATCAATAAAATCTATTCAAAACTCATATAAAAACTTTTTGACAAAATCATAAAAATAATATATATTTTTAACAATTCTATTATTAGTAATGAATAATTGCTTACAAAATCTAATATTTTCAATTTTTTAAGAGGTTATGCATATGAATATTATTAATTCTATTATAACAAACACAAATAATGTTATGTATGGATATTTACTTTTGGCCGTATTTTTTGTGGTGGCTGTATTTTTTACTATTAGACTAAAAGGAATACAAATTTCTCACTCTATACATGCACTAAAACTTCTATTCTCAAAACATGAAAAAGGAGACGGAGTTTCAGGGTTTGTAAGCTTTTGTATAAGTACTGCTTCAAGAGTAGGTACTGGAAACATTACTGGTGTTATGGGTGCTGTTTCTGCGGGAGGACCTGGTGCATTATTTTGGATGTGGATTATGGCTCTTTTGGGCGGAAGTTTAGCTTTTTCTGAAAGTACACTCGCACAATTATATAAAGAAAAAGATTCTATGGGTAAGTTTATAGGAGGAGCTTCTTTCTATATAAAAAGTAAATTAAAAAAACCTGTACTTGCAATGCTATTTGCTTTATGTATGATATTTACTTATACTACTTTTAATGGGGTTCAGGCAAATACTATATCAAATGCCTTATCAAAATATAATGTATCTGTAGTAATTACTGCTGTTATTTTAACAATACTCACAGCATTAATATTATTCAGTAAAAAAAGAGACACTATAACACATGCATGCGTATTTATAGTACCTGTTATGGCAATACCTTATATATTAATGGGACTTTTTATATTCTTCACTAATTTACCTTCAGTGCCTTCGGTATTTCAAAATATATTTATACAAGCATTTAAACCTAGTGCAATTTTTGGAGGTGCTATAGGTATTACAATTTCAAACGGATTAAAAAGAGGATTATTCTCAAATGAGGCTGGTATGGGTGGTGCTCCGCATGCTGCTGCTGCTGCTCATACTTCTCACCCTTGTAAACAGGGACTTATACAAATGTTCTCTGTATTTACAGATACTTTATTAATATGTTCTATTTCTGGTTTTATACTTTTATTATCTCCTGAAGCTATGAAAGAAGTAAAAAACATAGAAGGTATTAATTTATTTCAATATGCTATGGAATCACATTTAGGAAGTTTTGGTTCTATATTTATCACTGTATGTATATTGTTCTTCTCATATAGCTCTATACTTGGTAATTTCTTCTATATAAAAACAGGTGCTGCTGCTGTAAAAGATAATTTTGCATCATATATAATAGTAGGACTTATGACTATAGTAATGGTATTTGCTGGTTCATTGGCAGAGTTTAAAACTATTTGGGGAGCAGGTGATATGTTTATGGGCTTTATGGCTTTATTAAACATTATAGTAATGGTAATACTTAATAAACCAGTATACTTGCTTACAAAACATTATGTATCACAATTAAAAGAGCATAAAGAACCTAAATTCAATAAAAACTCTATTTCAGATTTATCCAATGATGATGCTATTAGTCAGTGGAATGGAAATGAATAATTAAA
>NZ_SRZM01000378.1 GCF_019402445.1 Brachyspira pilosicoli | reverse complement strand
CTCTCAAGCTCTTTTTCTGAATAACTATTAATAACATCATAAGCACTTTTATTATTAATTCCAAGACGCATATCAAGTTTAACATCGTCTTTAAAAGAAAACCCTCTATTAGCCTTTTTGAAATGAAACATAGAAACACCAAGGTCATAGAGCATAAAATCCACATTGCCAATAACATTTTCATCAAGCTCTTCTAACATCTTATCATAAGTGTTATTATAGTAGTGAAACTTCTTATAATCTTTAAGTCTCTCTTTTGCAACTTCAAGTATTTTATCATCTCTTTCAAAGCTATGAACTTCAAGATTCAAATCAAGCATTGCTTTAGTATGTCCGCCCTCTCCTAATGTAGCGTCCACTGCAATATTGGCATTTTCTGGTATGAAGCTTATAATTTCTTTAAGCATTACGGGTGTATGAACTATATTATTATCCATATCATATATTATCGGTATAAGGTATTATAAAAAACAATATAAGCAATTTTTATATTTAAATAATTATATTTTTTATAAGGATATATTATCAACTTTTTCCCGCGTACGAGCTGTACCA
>NZ_SRZM01000377.1 GCF_019402445.1 Brachyspira pilosicoli | reverse complement strand
ATAATATTTTTAGAAAAAAATAATCTATTATGTTGATTATTGTGTTTATTTTTACTAAAATATTAAGTAGACATAAAAAATAAGTTAAGGATAAATTATTCTATGACTGATAATATAATTTTAAAAATGACAGGTATAGAAAAGAGATTTAAAGGGGTTTATGCCTTGAAAAACTTTAATTTCTCTTTGGTTAAGGGCGAAATACTAGCTTTAATAGGGGAGAATGGTGCTGGTAAATCTACTCTTATGAAAATTCTATCTGGGATATATAAAAAAGATTCTGGTACTATAGAATATTTTGGAAAGCCTTTAGAAGTATCAGGTCCTAAAGAAGCAGAAGAGCGAGGTATATCAATAGTTCACCAAGAGTTAAATTTGATGAATCATTTAACTGTAGCACAAAATATATATATAGGTCATGAACCTTTAAATAAATTTGGGCTTATAGATGATAAATTGATGATAAGACGTGCTGATAAAATATTCAAAGGTATGAATGTAGATATAGACCCATCTGCCAAAATAGGCTCTTTAACTGTAGGAAAACAGCAATTAGTTGAAATAGCTAAAGCATTGACACATAACTCGAAAATATTAATACTTGATGAACCTACGGCTGCTTTAACAGAATCAGAAACAAAAGAGCTATTTAGAATCATTAAAGACTTGCAAATAGCAGGCGTATCAATAGTATATATTTCACATAGATTAGATGAGTTATTTATATTATCAGACAGAATAACAGTTATTAGAGATGGTGAGTATATAGACACAAAAATAACAAAAGAAACTAATAAAGATGAAATAGTTAACTTAATGGTTGGACGTGTTATATATGAAACACCTAAAACAGAGAGTAAAGTTGCTAAAGATGCTAAAGAAATATTAAGAGTAGAGAATTTAGTAGTACCTGGTGTAGTAAAAGATGTCAGTTTTTCTTTAAAACATGGAGAAATATTAGGATTTGCTGGTCTTATGGGTGCTGGAAGAACAGAAACGGCAAGGGCTATTTTTGGTGCTGATAAATTTGAAAGCGGTAAAATATTTGTTGATGGAGAAGAGGTATCAATTAAATCACCAGTTGATGCTATAAAAAGCGGTATTGGTTATCTTTCTGAGGATAGAAAAAGATATGGTTTGGCATTGGGGCTTCCTGTATTTGAAAATATGATGATGGGTAATTATGATAAGTTTTCAAATATGCTTATGGTTCAAAATCTCAAAGTAAAAAATATTGCAGAAGAAGAAGTAAAATCATTAAATATTAAAACTCCATCTGTAGATCAGTTAGTTAAGAATCTATCTGGAGGAAATCAACAGAAAGTAGTAATAGCAAATTGGCTTATAAAAGAATGTAAGGTATTAATATTTGATGAGCCTACAAGGGGAATAGATGTAGGAGCAAGAAGTGAGATTTACAATCTTATGGAAAAATTAGTATCTATGGGAAAATCTATTATAATGATTTCATCAGACTTGGTAGAAATACTTAGAATGAGTGATAGAATATTAGTTATGTCTGAAGGCAAAAAAACAGGTGAATTAGACATAAAAGGAACTACTCAAGATGATATTATGAAATATGCTACTATGAGATAATATCATTTACTATAAAAAAATAATAAATATTATGGAGTTTATATATGTACAATATTGAAACTAACACTTTTACTGGTAAGTTATGTTTTAAAGCTAGAATGAGGAGAAAAGTAAGAAATTCTCTAATATATCTTAAAAATAATGGACTTCAAAAATTCTTAACAATCGTTGCCCTTCTTATATTATATGTATTTTTTGTTATAGCAGGAAGAAATTTCTTTACATTTGATACATTTTCATTGATATTAAGAAACTCATATTTTATTGGTTTTTTAGCTATAGGTGTAACTTTTGTTATAATAACAGGTGGTATTGATTTATCCATTGGTTCGCTTTCTCTCTTTGCGGCAATGGTTGGTGGTGTAATGATAACGAATTTCAAAACACCTATGTGGGCAGTGCTTATTATAGTAATAGCTGTTGCAACTTTAGGTGGATTTATAAATGGTTGTTTAATTTCTTATTTCCATTTACCTCCATTTATTGCTACTTTAGGTATGTTAATGGTTACAAAAGGTTTATCTGGTATAGTTTCAAAATCTCAAACTATATATTATCCAACTATAACTGACCCTGATTATGGTTGGTTTAGAGTGTTATTTAATGCTACAGAATCTAATTTCCCATCTGGTTTTATAATGCTAGCCATATTTACAATAATATCTGTAATTGTGCTTACTAAAACAATAGTAGGAAGATATATTTTTGCTTTAGGAAGTAATGAAGAGGCTGCAAGACTTTCTGGTATAAAAACTAATAAATGGAAAATAATTGCTTATACTATAGCAGGATTCTTCTGTGGTATAGGTGGTTTAACTTTTGCTGCTAGTTATTCAAGTATAAGCCCTGGAGCTGGTCAAGGTTATGAATTTGATGCTATTGCTGCTGTAGTTATAGGTGGTACTTCTCTTTCTGGTGGTGTTGGTTCTATTATAGGTACTATAATTGGTGTATATATAATGTCTGTACTAAAAGTAGGTCTTCCTTCTGTTGGTGTTGAGCAATTCTTCCAATACTTTACTATAGGTATAGTAGTTATTATAGCCGTACTTATAGACGTTTACAGAATAAAAATGTCTAATAAAGTAAAAAAAGTTGATGTAAAAAAAGAAAAACGTGAACAACTTGAAGAAGAAATTGAATCTTATAGAGTAAAAATAGATTATATGATATCAGACAATACTAAAGATTATTCTAAAGAGATAGCAGAAGTGCAATCAAAAATTAATTCTTTAGTAGAAGAAAAGAAAAAATTAAAATGAAAATATCTTTAATTAAAAATAAAATATAATTTTTTAAGGAGAATAAAATGAAAAAGATTTTATTACTAGCTATTACTTTAATAGGATTAACAGTTATGTTGGCAAGCTGTGGCAATAAAGAGCCTTATATAGCTGTTGTATCTAAAGGATTCCAGCATAAGTTTTGGGTAACTGTTAGAAATGGTGCAGAAGATGCTGCTAAAGAAAACGGTGTAAAAATTAGCTTTGTTGGACCTGAAACAGAATCTGATTCAAAAATACAGCAAGACTTATTAGATAGTGAAATCAATAAAAATCCAGATGCTATAGCATTTGCTGCTGTAACAGGAGATTTCACTGAACAAATCAAAAGAATAAAAGAAAAAAATATTCCTTTAATTGGTTTTGACTCTGGTATATTACCTGATCAAGCACAAGGTGCTGTACTTGCAACTGCTTCTACTGATAACAGAGCTGCTGCTGCTGTAGTTGCTGACAAAATGTTTGAAGCTTTAAAAACTAGAATAGCTACTTTCACTGCTGCTAATAAAGCTAAAATTGCTGTACTTCAATTAGATAACTCTGATACTGGTATAGGAAGAGCTGAAGGTTTTGTAAAAAGATTTACTGAATTAGCTGATGGTGATGCTACTACAGTTGGTAAATACACTTTACAAGTTATAGTTCCTACTACTCAGAACGAAGCTGATATAGCTAACGAAGTTAATGCTTTAAGAGGAAAAAGTGTTTTAGGTATATATTTATCTAATGAAGCTATGGCTAGAGGTTTCTTAGTAGTATATAAAAGTGCTGAGGCTGGTGCTGCTAACACTATAGTTGGTGATGCTCAAGATGGTGGTGATTTGGTTGTTATGGGATTTGACTCTGGTAAACCTCAATTAGATGCTATAAGAAGTGGTATAATACAAGGTTCTGTTACTCAAGACCCTTATAGTATTGGTTATCAAGCTGTTACTTTAGCTTATAAAGCTTCTAAAGGTGAATCTGTTGCTAATGTTGACACTGGTGCTAAATGGTATGACAAAACAAATATTGATGACCCAGAGATTGCTAAATTATTATATGAATAATTTATTAGTAGAGTAGGTGAGTTATAAAATTAATTGCTTTTACTCTAATGATGATTATCTATAATTGATATAAAAATAAAACTTTATATTAAATATAATGAGCCATTCCTAAATATTTTAGGGATGGCTTTTTTATTGTTTTAATAAATATTATATGTTTTATTTTTATATAATTTGTAGTTTTATATATTTAAGAATTTTATGCTTAATATTTATTGTTTTTTATTAACAG
>NZ_SRZM01000376.1 GCF_019402445.1 Brachyspira pilosicoli | reverse complement strand
TGTTAATCATATTTAAATGACAGCCTAGTTTCTCTTGCATAATGGTGTGTAAAGTATTGTAATAATATTTTCCAGATGGAATAACAGGCAAATTAGCAGGTTTATTTACTATAATTAAATCGCCATCATCATAAATTATTTCTATATCTTTATTTACTTCAGGCTCTTTCATATCTTTAAAATAATATGATATCTCATCACCTTTAGAAACACTTCTAGTATATTTTATTTTTTCTCCATTTACTAATACAAGTCCTTCGCCTATCAAATCCTGCCACTTGTTTCTAGAATAATAAGAAAATCTATTTCCCATATATTTATCTAATCGCATAGATTCAATATCTTCTTCAATACGGCATTTCCTTATAACAGCACCTTTGTATAAATCTTTATTAGTAGAATGCAATTTATTTTTGGACTTTTTCATTTTTTATTAATCTATTTTTAGTTAGAAAATATATAATATTTAAACTGTTATAGTTATACATGTAAATAATAAAGAAATCAATACCTATTTATGATATTAAGAGAATTATATATTTAATTTCTTTTAACGTTTATTTTATAAAATTATATAGATACCTGAGTTCTAAATAAACTCAAGTACCTCTAAAATATTTTTATAAATTATATGTTCTTATAAAATAAGACGGAGTGCAGCTCCAAGCATGACAATAACTATTAATTATGTTAGAGCCATAAGGAGAAAAATATTTATCATCTTTGTTGTAAAGCTCCCAAAAACAATCAGCACCATATTCAACCATACTTCCCCAATAATCTAATATACATTGTGTTGCTTTTTCTATTCTATTATTTTTATAAAGAGCATCTACTAAATGATGATACATATATGGAGTTACTATTCCTATTTTAGGATTATTAAAAAATAAATTATCTAATATTTCTGCATTCTTTTCTTTATCAAAAACTTCTGCAATAATAAACCAAATTTGAGATGCCCAAGATATTTGTTTATCTTTACCGCTCACAAAAAAATTTTTATCATTATCCCAAAGATATTTTATAGAAGCATTTACTAATTTATTTAATAATTCATTTATACGTTTTTCTTTATCTGTATCATTTAAAATTTTTGCTAATTCTAAAGCCTGTTTTAAAGTATAAATAAATATAGCCTGTGCTCCAGCTTGTTTATTTAATTCATCATTCCAATCTAAGAAACACCACCAATCATCAGAATCTTTTAAAATGTAATTATTATCTAATCTTGTTTCAGATATTTCTATTTGTCTATAAGCAGTATCCCAAAGCTCATTTAATGTTTCTTTATCATTCGTTGCTTTATAATAATCATATAAACATGATATAAAAAATAATGAATAATCAAATAAAGATGTATCATCAACTATAATATTCGGTTGTAAAAATAAGCAAGCTCCTACTTTACCATCATTTTGTGTTACACCTGCAAATAAATATAAGCATCTTTTCACTAAATCATTATTTTTAAAAGTTAGATAATTAGTTAAAGCTTGAAGCCTTAAATCGCCTATCCATAAACGTCTATCTCTTTTTGGACCATCTTCAAATACTGATTGCATACAATCTTCTAAAGTCTTTAAAGATACTGTATCTATCTTATTTATAATATCAGAACTTGAATTTATTTTCTCAACATTTTCGATATTAGCAGAAGTTACAGTTTTACAATATATGTCTTCTATAACTAATCTATATTTTGGAGATGTATCTAATACCTTTATTTCTAAATATCTAAAAGCATATCTTCTAGGCAATTTTATTTCACAAGGAAGTACATCTATATGTAAAAATTCTTCCTGTATCCAACTACTGCTAATCATCCCATCATAACTAGAAGCCTCCTCTCCTATTTCACATAGATGTTCCCCAAATTTTATACGTATATGAGCTGGTGCATCTGGAGGACTTCCTACAGGCTTAATTGTAAAAGTAATATATCCAACATAGTGATTTCCAAAATCCAAGCATACTTTATCATTTTTACAAAATTCCATATTTTTTAATTCATCTATAGAAATACTACTAGAAATCTTCCAATCTTTTTCTTCTTTTAATATATTGACTATAGATATAGGCTTTCTTATATTTTCATAAATTTTAGGTTCCAATTCTATAGCCTTATTTATAAATTTATCATTAACTACGCATTTAAAATCTTTAATACTATTTGATATTTTTTTTGGCATTATTTCAATCCTCATCTTTATATAATTTTGATTTTATCTCTGGCAACATCTTATCTAAATTATAAAACATCATAGTAATAATAGAAAATATAAATAATATAATAGGAATATATAAATACATAGTCTTTACAGCAAAAATAGTTTCTGCTGTTTGAGTAACTGCTTGGCTGTCATATGCTGCCCATGCTAATAACATACTAGCTAACCAACCAGATACAGCTTGTGCTATTTTTCCCAAAAAACCGTTTATTGCCGATAGAGAACCTGAAGTATTTATGCCTGTTTTCCATTCACCATAATCAACCGGATCAGCTTGCATAGAGAAATATATACTTTCTTTTAATCCAGCACCCAATGAAGCAAGGAATACACCTAACAATATCATAATATGATTTAATCCAGCAAATAATATAACTAATAAGCCTAATATTTGTACAAAAGTACTATAACAGAATAAATTTCTTTTGCCAAATTTTTTTGCTAAAAATGGAACGCAGAAATTTGATAACATAGGTACTACAGACATCATAGTTGTTACTGTAATAGATAATTGCAAATCTCCTATTACTATTTTATAATAATAAACTATTGCACTTGATTGAATAAAAAATCCAGTCCACATGAATAATATATTAATAGCAAATACTATCCAAGGCTTGTTTTTGGATAATGATATGATTGTTTCTTTTAAAGAAGCTTGACTTTCTTTTTTGTAAGTTTTTTCTCTTACATTTGCAAATGTAACAAAAAACATAATACAGCCTATTAAGCCAAA
>NZ_SRZM01000375.1 GCF_019402445.1 Brachyspira pilosicoli | reverse complement strand
TTATTGTAGTTTAAATTTTGTTTTAAAGGCTGTATTTCAGATTTATAAAAAAGCAGATTATAATAAATTAAGGAGTATGTATAAATGGCACATTTTGCTGAAACTTTAAAAAAACATAATATAGAATTAAAAAAGAAAGAAATAGAAACTTTGCAGATTAACGTAGGATATAATTGTAATTTACATTGCAGTCATTGTCATGTGGATGCTGGAATAAATAGAAATGAATCTATAAGCAAAAAAGTGTTAGATGATTGTTTGAAATTCATAAAAAACTTAAACAAAAAAATAGATGTTGATATAACAGGCGGGGCTCCTGAAAATTGTATGTTTCTCTCTAAGTTTATAGAAGATGCAAGAAAATTAAAAAATGTAAATAGAATTATATTAAGAAGCAATTTAGCTATTTTAGAAAACAAAAAAGAGCTTATAGAAGTTTTTAAAAACAATAAAGTAGAATTAGTAGCATCACTTCCATGTTATACTAAAGAAAATGTTGATGAGCAGAGAGGAAATGGTACTTATGAAAAATGTATAAATATGCTTAAATATCTAAACTTTGTGGGTTATGGGGTTGATAAAGATTTGATTATCAATTTGGTTTATAATCCGCTAGATGATTATTTGCCTGGCTCTCAAGCTGAATTAGAAAAAGATTATAAAGAACATTTAAAAAATGAACATGAAATAGTATTTAATAATTTATATACCATCACCAATATACCTATAGGAAGATTTGAAGAGAAGCTTAAAAAAAATAATAAATATGATAAATATATGCAGCTTCTTGAAGATAATTTTAATGCATCAAATGCTTATAAGGTTATGTGTTTAAATACAGTCAATGTTGGTTATGATGGTAAGGTGTATGATTGTGATTTTAATCAAATGAAAAATTTACCATCTGTACACAATAAATATATAGGAGATTTAACTATTGATGATTTAGAAGAAAACAGTATTGCAGTTAAAGATTATTGTTATGGATGTACTGCAGGAGAAGGAAGCAGCTGTCAGGGAAATTTGCAATAAAATTATCAAGTTTACAAAAAATAATTGATAATTGAAATTTAATAATCGTTTTGTTATATTATATTTTATAAAAAAA
>NZ_SRZM01000374.1 GCF_019402445.1 Brachyspira pilosicoli | reverse complement strand
AGTTAAAGCAGCAGCATTAAGCACTTTTTTTGCACCATAAAGCTCTTCAGAATCTAAAAATCCGCCCTTATCCAAAATTTTTATAGCCCTATTAGAAGCATCAAACTCTACAGGCAATGTTATTAAAGAAAAGAAAACAGCAAAAGCAAATAATATAATTCCCCCCATCATAAGATATTGAGAAATGCTTCCAGCCCCTCCAATAACAATGCCAATAAGTACAAGCATAGGTCCAAATTGATTGCCAATAGCACATAATGGATAAAAACTATTTCTTAAAGTTAAAGGTGCATAGCTTCTATCATGTTGTATAGCATGACCTACCTCATGAGCAGCAATACCCAAAGCAGCAACATCTGTGCCATTATAAACATTATTAGAAAGTCTTAAAACTTTAGCACTTGGGTCATAATGGTCTGTTAAATGTCCGTTTATTCTCTCTATAGGAATATTTAAGCCATAAGCATCTAATATATATTTTGCTGTTTGTGCTCCTGTTATTCCTCTTTTGTTCTCTACCCTGCTATACTTTGAATAAGCACCATTTACTTTCATCTGTGCCCATAAACCCAATAATATACCGGGTATTAATATCCATATATATCCAAAATAATATTCAAAATATCCGCCAAACATTATTTATCCTCCTAAAATTACTCTAAAATTATAGCATTAAAATATAACAACCTCAATACCAATAAAGTAAAATATTTTTACTTCTTTGTAAGAGTTAATATTAAAACTTGAACAACAGACATATCAATTTCAGGAACTCTCAAAGCCTGAGCGATATTATACGGCTTATATTGTTTGAGTTTGTTAATAGCATCAATCTTGACACTCTTTAAAGTAGAATAATCAAAATCTTCAGGTATACGCATTTTCTCGTATTTTTCTATATCTCTTATTTCGTTTAAATATCTTGCAATATATCCTTCATATTTTATAGCAATCTCGGCATTCTCTAAAACATTTTTATTATAATCACCGTCTATTAAATGTTTAAGCATATCAATACCGCATTCAGGACGTTTTATTATAGAAGATAAACTCATTGTACGGTACTCTTCAGCCTCTTTTGTAAAACCTAACTCTTCGGTTTCTTTTTGAGTGAGCGTGCGTTTGTTTAAGTATTCCACAAGTATTTGAGTTTTTTGTTTTTTATCTCTTACTTTCTCTAATCGTTCTTTACTTGCAAGCCCTATATTATAAGAAAGCTCTGTAAGTCTTTCATCAGCATTATCCTGCCTTAAAAGCATTCTATGTTCTGCTTGAGAAGTAAACATTCTATGAGGCTCTTTAGTTCCTTTGGTAGTTAAATCATCAATTAAAACTCCGATATATCCATCGCTTCTTTTTAATATAAATGGTTCTTCTTTTTTTATTTTTAAACTTGCATTTATTCCAGCCATAATACCTTGACAAGCTGCCTCTTCATATCCGCTTGTGCCGTTAATTTGACCTGCCAAAAATAATCCTTCTATTTTTTTGGTTTCAAGTGTAGGCTTTAATTCTATAGGGTTTACATAATCATATTCTACAGCATATGCTGGTTTTAATATCTTTACTTCTTCTAAACCTTTTAATGACCTTATCATCTTTATTTGAACATCTTCAGGCAAACTTGAAGAAAATCCATTAATATAAACTTCATTAGTTCTGTAGCTTTCTCTCTCTAAGTGTAATTGATGACGAGGCTTATCTGCAAACCTTACAACTTTATCTTCTATGCTTGGGCAGTATCTTGGTCCTATTCCTGTTATCACTCCGCTATACATTGGAGATAAATGAATATTATCTTGAATTATTTTATGTATATTTTCATCTGTGTAAGTGATATAGCAAGGCTCTTGAACAATATCTATTTTATCGTCCAAAAAAGAAAATGGAGTTATTTCATCATCACCTTTTTGCATTTCTAATATATCAAAGTTAATAGAATAATAATCCACTCTTGCAGGTGTTCCTGTTTTTAATCTTCCTACTTCAAGGCCCAAACTTCTTAAATTATCAGAAAGCCCTATTGCTGGAAGCTCGCCAATTCTACCTGCCTGTTTTTGATATTTACCAATATGAATAAGCCCATTTAAAAATGTGCCTGTTGTTAGTATCACTGCTTGGCATTCGTATTCCCTTCCTCTTTCTGTTTTTAGTCCTTTAACTACATTATTTTCTACTACTATTTCTGTAACTATATCTTGATGAAGTGTGAGATTATCCTCGGCGTATAATGTTTTAGTAGCCTCTTCTTTGTATGCATATTTATCTGCCTGTGCACGCGGAGCCCATACTGCTTTGCCTTTGCTTCTGTTTAGCATTCTAAATTGCATCATAGTTTTATCTATTAATATGCCCATCTCACCGCCGAGTGCATCAATCTCTTTTACAATAGTGCCCTTAGCAACTCCTCCTATAGAAGGATTACAAGACATCTGCCCTATAGTATCCAAATTAATAGATATAATTAAAGTTTTCATTCCAAGTCTTGCAGAAGAAAGTGCAGCCTCTATGCCAGCATGTCCAGCACCAACTACTATAACATCATATTTATTATTCATAATTAAGACTTCTCTCTATATTTTTTATTTAATTATTAAAAATGATATATTAAAAATACCATATTGTAAAGCTGCATTTTTATAACTTAATTTTTATATTATATTGACTTCATAGTAATTCTATATTATTATAATTTTCATAATTATTTATGAA
>NZ_SRZM01000373.1 GCF_019402445.1 Brachyspira pilosicoli | reverse complement strand
ATTAAATCAAAAACAATACAAATATTTATTTCTTCTCGGTCTTTCCTTTAAGAAGTGGCATATAATCAAAAAATGAATATATTGTAATAATTGTTACAACAAGTAAACTGTAATATATTATTTTATCATAAGGCAAAGCTATAGAAGTATATTTAAGTATCTTTATTAAAAATATTATCACAACAGCCATAGCCCTTGAAGCAGTCTTTAATTTTCCGCTAAATTTGGCAGCCACAGCAAACCCTCTAAGCCCTCCAAGTATCCTTACAAACATAGAAAACATATCCCTATAAAGCGAAATAATATACATCCACATAGGCATAGAACCTTCATACAAGAATATTGTAAACATAGTGATGTGAAAAACTGTGTCAGCAAAAGGGTCTAACACTTTACCCAAATCACTTACTATATTAAACTTTCTCGCTAACATACCATCTAAAGCATCAGTTATCTCTAATATAATTAAAAATATTAAAGCTAGTATTGCCGTAATGATAGAGTTATAAAAATATAAAAATATCACTAATGGCGACAAAATAATTCTGCTGAAGCTAAGTAAATTAGGAATATGTTTTTTCATAATTTTATCCTTAAATTGTTTTTATAAAATTATTTTTCTAAACCTTCGTATAATTTAAGACTTTCTTCATCTGTATAATCTAATGCTTCTTCAGTGTCTTCTACACTGTCACTTTTTTCATAATAATCCTTACTTCTCATAGCAGCATCATATATGGAATAATCTACTTCATACACTATACCACTTTTAGGCATTACATATATCTTATCATCTACGGTATATACTAATTCATAAACCTCTTTAGTATTATCTTGCATATATATTGTAATAACAGCATCTGGAATTTTAAATAACTGTTTCATTAAATCTTGGTCATATACAAAAGCAGATGCCTTAACTAAAGATAAAGTTTCATAATCTCTATATGCTTTATCCAAATCAGTCTGCTCAGCCAAATCATCTACAACCCAATTAGTTCTATTTAATTTTTTTATAGTATTAGTATAATCTTTAGTAGCGATTTCTACAGTTGTTACAGAATCTAAAACTATAGGGCTTTCAAATATCTCTTTATCTCTCAACATATCTATTGTTTTTTTAAGAGCCTCTATATAAACATACTCCACACTAAAATACTCATCATTATATTTTACATAATATCTTTCACCATCAGGAGTTTTATTTCCAACATATATTTTATGTTCTTTTTTTCCATCCCAAACTGTAAACTCATTAGTTGGATTATCCAAACCAAAAGAATCAACCTCGCTTAAATTTGTTATTATCAAATCTATATTAAGAGTATTAAAGTTCTTAACATTAGCAAAAGCTTCCATTTGATCAACTTTATAATTGTTCTCTGGGGAAGTTATAGTCCAAACATCATTCTTTTTTTCTACTGTTATATCCTGATTATCATATATAAGATGATATTTATTTACATTGGTTTCATTAAGCTCAAAAATCTGAGTTCTTGGTTTATTTGCTATTAATTGCTGTTTTTTATATTTAGTAGTAAAAAAAGCAGCAAAGCTAATAATTATTAATACCACTAAAAGAATTATTATTTTTTTTAAGTTTTTGTTCATACGTTTATCCTAATTATATTATTTTCTATTTTGAAGAATGATATTTGCTAAATACAAAAATATAGTTGTTATAGAAAGAAAATAAATAATATCTCTTAAATCTATTACCCCTCTTGCAATATTAGCAAAATGATAATCCCCGCTAATAAATAATATAAAATTAGAAGTATTAGGAAAAAGAAGTCCTAAGAATTTTAATAATATATTAAGAGATATCATTATAGCCAAAGCAACAATCAAGGCTATTATTTGATTTTTTGTAACAGATGAAGCAAATATACCTATAGCACATAAAGCTGATATTAAAAATACGCTTCCAACATATCCGCCTATCACAGGGCCAATATCCAATCTGCCTAAAAAAAGCAAAGTGATAGGATAAAGTATTGTAGGCACTAAAGCAAAAAGCATAAATACTACAGCAGATAAAAACTTACCCATTATAATATCTAATGTAGTTACAGATTGAGTGCTTATTAACTCATAAGAACCGCTTGAAAACTCGCTAGATAATAACCCCATTGTAATTGGAGGTATTATAAGAGAAAGTATAAAAGGCAAAATTGAAAAATAATCTTGCATATCATTTTGAGATAATATAAAAAATCTTGAGAAAAAATATATTCCTGAAGCTATTAAAAATATTGCAGAAAATATATAAGCTATTGGAGATAAAAATATATGTCTTAATTCTTTTTTTAATATTATTTTTGTCTTATTAAAAGAAAAAATATTAGTCATCAATTTTCTCCTTTAGTTAAAGTGTGGAATACTGTTTCTAAATTCTCTTTCTCTTTTACAAACTCATATATTATCCAATCTGTGTTTTTAATAAATTTATATACTTTTTCAATAGGCTCTTTGTCTGTTGTTTTTACAATAATTGTTTTTATATTATCATCTTCTTCAACTAGAGTTATATCTTGAATATTATCTAAACTATTTAATTTTGTCTTTATAATTTCAAAGTTATCATTAGTTTTTAGAGAAAGTTTAATAGAAGATATTTTATTATCAACACTTAAATGTTTAGGGTCATTATCAGCAATAATAGTTCCTTTGTTTATAATAATAGCCCTAGAACAAGTAGCCTCAACTTCGCTTAATATGTGTGTAGATATTAAAACAGTTTTCTCTTTTCCAAGTTCTTTGATAAGCTCTCTAATTTCAACAATTTGATTAGGGTCAAGACCATTTGTAGGCTCATCTAATATAAGTATTTTAGGGTCATGAATAATAGCCCCAGCAAGCCCTACTCTCTGTTTATACCCTTTAGAAAGCTCTCCTATAGGCTTTGATATTACATCTTTAAGAGAACAAGCTTCCACAACATAATTAAGTCTCTCTGATAATTTATTTCTATTTAGTTCTTGTATATCTGCCATATAAACCAAATAATCAAAAACACACATATCATTATATAAAGGAGCAGATTCTGGAAGGTATCCTATTATTTTTTTTATTTCTATATCTTTATCTAAAATACTTTTTCCATCTATAATAGCATCTCCGCTTGTAGGAGAAAGATATGATGTTAATATTCTTAAAGTGGTTGATTTACCAGCACCATTAGGTCCTAATATACCGACAATCTCTCCAGATTTTATTTCAAAGCTAATGCCTTTTAAAGCCTGAAAATCATCATAATATTTAGTTAAATTCTTAACTGAAATCATATTTTATATATATCCTTAAAAAACATTTATTAAATAATAACTTATAATCTAAACTAATAAGAAAGAATTATAATATAAAAAATCTAAAATCTCAACTATAATAATAACCATAAAATTCTTTAAGCGTTATATATATTTTTTAATACATATAAATAAAAAAAGAGTGCCGGAATAATATCCAACACTCTGTATTATTATAAAAAATACTTCTTAAATATTTCTTACTGATTATTAGTTACTATTTCTACGTTTTGAGTAAAAGTATAAATTAAGTTAGTACCAGAAGTAGTAGTAATAGTTAATACATCGCCGTCTAAAGCAATAGTATCAGCACCATTTAATATTTGTAAATATTCCATTTCTGCATTCATATCTTCTTCAGGACCAGCCATTTTAGTAGAACCCATAGGGCTTAATTTAATTTTGTCGCCTTCCAAAGTAAAACCGCCAAAATAATTGTTGATAACAGCTTTACCGCCTAACATATTAGTAGCAGAAAAAGCAATAGTTACTGTTTTTCCTTCATACATATTAGTAAGAGAAAACTCTTTACCTAATAAATCATCAACTGTAATCATAGCAGCATTTGCTTTGTCAGTTGTTGTATTTGCAGATTGTCCGCAAGATACTGCGAATATTGCTCCTATAACAGCAAGAACTAAAATTAATATTTTTTTCATTTTCATCCTCTCAATTAAATTTTGTAAAGAGAATTATATTATAATTAAATTTATTATCAATATAAATATTATAATTTTAATATATTTTTTTATTATTTTATAATAAAAAAATAATATTTAATAAAAATTATTTAGAAATTCTATTTTAAAATATTCTTTTAAATTAACTTAGTTTTACTTTGCACCAGCTGCTTTTAGAATTTTAACTATATTTTGATGTCCTCTTTGGCTTGCATAGCTTAATGCTGTTTTTCCATATTTATCTTTGATGTTAATATCAGCACCAGCATTAATCAACATACGCACTATTTCAGTATAACCTTTATATGAAGCTCTATTTAAAGCTGTTCTGTTTCTAACATTTACAGCATTTAAATCTGCTTTCTTTTCTATCAATACTCTAACAACTTCAGGTAGCCCTTCTTCAGCCGCCTCTATTAATGGAGTTTCTCCCATTCTGTCTTTTGTATTAATATCTGCCCCTGAATTTATAAGTTCTATTGCTCTTTTGCTATCTTTTTTCTCTAAAGCTTCCATCAATGGAGTCATCTTTCTTTGACCAAATAAAGATAAACTAAAAAGCATTATCAAAATAATAATTTTTTTCATAAAAAAACTCCGTTTAATTTATAAAACAAACATTATAAAAATAGTATAATAAATATAATAGAGTTTGTCAATTTTTTGTAAATAAAATTTGTAATAAATTTACGTTTTGATTTATTGATACAAATTACATAAAATAAATTTACATTAAAAAAGATTTATTATGAGTTTTTTCTTGTTTTTTTAATAAAAATAAAATGATTAAATGAATTATTTCTTATTTTTTACATTCATCTTCTTATAATTATTTCTATGCTTTGTTATCTTTTTAAGAGCCATTTTTCTGTCTTTCTTTATCTCTATAGAACTTTTTTGTAATTCTCTATTTTCATTAAGAAGTGTTATATAAGCATCATATCTTTCATAAGGTATTTCATCATTTTCAAGAAGTTCTAATATATAACAATCCGGTTCATGCTGGTGCGTACAGTCTTTAAACTTACATTTTTTAGCATACTCTTCCAAATCTTCAAAAGTTTTCTTTATGCCTTTATCATCTTCCCATAAACCTAAATTTCTTAAACCAGGAGTATCTATTACAACACCTCCACTATCTAACACTAAAAGCTCTCTATGTGTTGTAGTATGCATTCCTTTAAAATCGTACTCTCTTACCTCTTGGGTTTTCATTTTCTCATCTTTCAAAAGATAATTAATAATAGTAGATTTGCCAGCACCTGATGCCCCTATAAAAACTGATGAAGTATCTTTCTTAATATATTTTAAAAATATATCAGCGTTTTTTCCTGTTTTTGAACTATAGGCAAATGCTGTTTCATTAGGATAAGTTTCTTTTATAGTATCCAATAACTCTTTATATTCAGCATCTTCATACAAATCAATTTTACTTATTGCAATTATTGGCTTAATTCCAGAAGTGTGAACTACAGATAAATATCTTGCAATAGCAGACATTGGCATCTCATTATCAATACCTACTATAATAAAAGCATAATCAATATTGCTTACTATAGCCTGAATATCATTTTTTTTAATATTAGCTTTTCTATATAAAATATTTTTTCTAGTAAGTATAGTGTCAATAAAAGCATTATTATCAGACTTTTTCATTAATACCCAATCACCAACAACAGGAAGCTCGCTTTGTACTTCGGAGTTATATCTAATCTTTCCTTTTATTCTTGCTAGAAATTCCCCCTCGTCAGAAAAAAGTGTATAGTATCTTTTATTAATCCTTATCACTCTAGCAGGCATAAGTTCTTCATTATTAATTTCTTTTAAAGAATTAATTTTCAAACTTTCTAATGCTAACTTCTCAAAATATTCATCAAAGCCAATATCTCTTATTTTCAAGATTTTTATCCTCATTATAATAGTATATTAATATAACTATATAATACTAAACATAAAAATATTTGTCAATTTTTCAAAATTATTATTTTAGAAAAATATATTATATTCAAATATATTGACTATAAAATACACTATGATATAATCTATTTCAAACGGCTAATATGTAGAGGTTTTAGTGAATATAAATGAAATAATGGATAACCCTGAAAAACAAATTGAGGTGTTTTCTAATATCATAAAAAAAATGAATTCTTCAACAGACTATGAAGAAAGTTTAATAACTCTTATATCTGAAATAAAAGCCGTAATGAATTCAAATACAATACTTTTATATCTAGTAGACCCAGAATTAAATAACCTAAACTTTGAAATGTCTATAGGACCTCTTGGCAATAATTTTTTTGGTTCTATTATAGATAATGATAAACCAATAGCAGTAAGAGCTTATACAACCTCCGCTTCATTATATTCTAATGATCCTAAAGAAGATTCAAATTTCGTTCCTCTAAAAGATATGATAGGAGATGAATTAAAAAATATATTATTTGTACCTGTAAAAATTAGAAATAGAAATATAGCAGCAATATTTTTATTAAATAAAAAAAATGGTAATTTTGTAGAAAAAGATACTGTATTAATGAAATCTTTTGCACATTTAGTATCTTTATCTTTAGTTAATAAAATCAATTATGAGAAAGCACAATCTAGAGCATATGAAGTTGCAGCTTTGTATGAAATGTCTATATCCATTAATAGATGCGAAACAGTTGATGAAATATTAAACAATAATATTAGCATAGTATGCGAAGCTTTTGAAGCACATAGAGTTTCAGTGATATTAAAAGAAAATGGAGTATTTAAATTTAAAGCTGCAATAGGTATTGATGAAGATGTTTTACAATATGGTGCGGTTACTGTAGAAGACAATGTGCTTGCAGAAATATTAAAAACTAAAAAAGCTGTTTATTCGGTTAATGTTTCTAAAGACCATAGATTCAAACCAAACAAATCATTAAGATATAAAAGAGAAAGTTTTATAGCAGCACCTATAATCATAAAAGATGAAATAATAGGCTTTTTATGTGCCACAGAAAGAAACATTAATAAAGCATATAATTTAAGTAACTTAATGTTATTAGAGATGTTGGCACAGCAATTAGGTGAAAATTACATGCATGTACTTTTATCTGAAGAATCTAAAATAAAAGAATCTCTCACAGAAGAGATTAACTATACAGAGCAATTACAAAAAAGTGTACTTCCAACACATTTTCCAAATGATAATTTATTTGATATTGCTGCAATAAGCATACCGAGCAAAAACGTGGGCGGAGACTTTTATGATTATATAAAAATAAGTAGCAGTAAATATGCTCTTATTATAGCCGATGTATCAGGTAAAGGTTTAGGTGCTGGCTTTTTTATGACTATGACAAGGTCTATATTAAGAGTTTATTTCTCTCAAATAGATGATCCAGCAAGCATATTAAAATACACTAACAAACATATTTATGAAGATTCTAAAAACGGAATGTTTGTTACTTGTTTTTTAGTTGTAATAGATACAAAAAATAAAACTTTAACCTACTCTAATGCTGGACATTTACCTCAATATTTAGTTAGAAAAGATGATTCTTCAAATACCAAGATAATAGAAGAAATGCATACAAAAGGAAAACCATTAGGCTTTGTAAAAAATGAAACTTACATAAATAATAAAATATCATATTCTTCAGATGATACAATAGTATTATTCACAGACGGAGTAACTGATACTTTCAATAGGTTTGATGAAGTTTATGGAGAAGATAGGTTAAAAGAACTGCTTAAAAATGATTATGATAAACCTAAAGAATTATTAGATGATATAGTAGAAGAAACTGTTACATTTAGAGATGAGATTGCCCAATTTGATGATATTACTCTATTAATAACAAAAATTTTATAATTTTTTAAAAATCAATTAAAATTTATATGCTTGATTAATTGAATAATTGTTTTATAATATATAGAATAACTTTAAAACATTTAGGATAAAAAATTGAAAGCAAAAGATTTTTTTAAAACAAAACTATCTAATTTAAAAAATAAATACCATACAGTAAACCTTAATAAATTTATAAAAATATATATAGCAGTATTAGTTGTAATATTTTCTATAGGCACTTTAATATTTGCTTTTTTAATAGCAGATATTATAAGACAGCCAGACGTTCAAGCGGTAGAATTATATAAGCCAACAATACCAACAAAAATATATGATATAAAAGGCGAAGTTATATCAGAGTTTTTCTCAGAGCAAAGAGCTTTGGTTGAATATAAAGATTTACCTCCTCATCTTATAGAAGCAATTATATCTATGGAAGATAATAATTTTATGAAACATGACGGCATAGATATAATAGGTATATTTAGAGGTACTATTGGTAATATGCTAGTTGGCAAAAGACCGAGAGGAGCAAGTACCCTAACTCAGCAGGTAGCAAGAGGAATAGTATTAAAATCTAGAGAAAGAACTATTATAAGAAAATTAAAAGAGATATGGGTAACATTTCAAATAGAAAAGAGATTAACTAAAGAAGAGATAGTAACATTATATTTCAATCAAATATTTTTTGGTCATTCTGTTTACGGCGTACAGGCAGCCAGCAGATTTTATTTTAATAAGAATGTAGAGGATTTGGATTTAGCAGAATGTGCCATGCTTGCAACACTTCCGCCTTCTCCAAACACATACTCCCCTATCAATAATCCAAATATATCTATGAGCAGACATAAAGTTGTATTAAAAAGAATGACAGATTTGAAGTTTATAAGCAAAGATGAAGCAGATAATGCTTACAAAGAATTCTGGGCTTCTTATAGCGGAAAAATAGGAAGAAGAGGTTCTACTGCTTATAGTGCTTCAATAGACCGAGCTCCATATATTACAGAATATGTTAGAAGAGAATTGATTGATAAATACGGAGAAAAAGCATTAAAAGAAGATGGATTAAAAATATATACTACTATAGATATAGAAAAACAGGAAGCTGCACAAAAATTATTAACAGAAGCCTTAAAAGAATATAATGATAAATATGAAGGTGGTTCTATGGATATAAGCACTATTTATGATAGAGAGCTTATAGATAAAGTAGAAATGCTTTCTTTACTATTTGAGCTTCCAGAAAATATGGCAAGAAATAAATTCTCTATATCTGTTCGCTCACTTCTAAACCAAGACACATCAAGTTCTTTAGCACTCATATCAGATATGTTTGGTATGGAAGAAGTTAATGACATTATGATGGAAGTAATGAAGGCAGATGAGGCAGAATTATCACGTCAAATAGAAGGAGCATTAGTTGCAATAGACCCAAGAAATGGATATATAGTTTCAATGGTTGGAGGCTCAGGCTTTACTCCAAGAAACCAATTTAACAGAGCAACCCAAGCAAGAAGACAGGCAGGAAGTGCATTTAAGCCTTTTGTATATGCTGCTTCTATGGACATCACTAACTATAACCCTGCAACTATAGTAAGCGATGCTCCTATTGGATTTGTACCAGAGGAAGGAGAAGAAGGAAAAGTTTGGATACCTAAAAACTATTCTGGAAACTTTAAAGGAGATGTTAGCCTAAGATATGCTTTGGCTGTTTCGCTTAATATTGCCACTGTTAATGTTGTAAATTATGTAGGTATTACAAATGCAATAAGATATATAGAGCCTATATTTAAAGCACAGCCTGATGATGCTAAGTCTAAAAGAATGTTTAATCCAGATTTAACATTAGGTCTTGGTACAGGTTTATTTACACCATTAGAACTTACTACAGGTTTTGCTACTATAGCAAACAAAGGAAAAGAGGTTGAACCTATACTTATAAGATATGTTACAGACAGATACGGTGTTATGATGGATAACTTTGAAGAGGAATTAAAAAGAGAAATTACACTTAAAGGCGGAGCTAAACAAGTAATGAGCGAAGAAGTAGCTTACATGATTAGTGATATATTAGCTGGTGTACTTAGAGGTGGTACTGCTACTAGTGCTATGTATGAGGCTGGATTTACTAGAAGAGGTGCTGGTAAAACTGGTACTTCTAATGACTGGAAAGATGCTTGGTTTGTAGGATACACTCCTGAACTTACTACTGGTATATGGATTGGTTTTGATTCTTTCAAATATTCTCTTGGCAATCATCAAGTGGGGGGAAGAGTGGCTGCTCCTATTTGGGGTAAATATATGGTTGAAGCACTAAAAGATATAAAACCTACTTGGTATTCTCAGCCTGAAAATGTTGTGAGATTAGAAGTGTGTGCAAGAAGTGGGAAATTGCCTAGTTCTTCTTGCCCTGCCCTTACTACCGACTTATTTATAAAAGATAAAATACCTCAAGAGACTTGCGATGTTTGTGATACTTATTTAGAAGATACTAGCAATCTTGATAGTATTATTGATTCTTTTTTTGATTAAATTTTTATGAGTAATATAGTTAATATTGATTCTAATGTTTTAAGATATAATAATATTTTAGCTATTCCCTCTATACATTCAAGAGTATATTTTGCTCTAGCTGTGAGGGAAGCTTTTTATAATTTCAAGCCTGATGCTATAGTTATAGAGCAGCCTTTAAACTTTTATAAATCTCTAAAGAATGCTGTTGCTAGACTTCCATTTATTAGCTTAATTATAAGAGAAATAGAAAATGAAGCTGTTTATATACCTATTGACCCTTGCGACTCTATTATAGAAGCTATAAGACTTTCAATAGATGAAGAGCTTCCGTTATATACAATAGATAAAGATATTACATCAATAAACACTAACTCTCATTATCTTATGCCTGATGATTATTTATTAAACAAAATTGGGCTTGAAAGTTTTTATAGTGAAGTAAAAAACAATTATTCATTTGTAAAAACTAAAACAGATGAAGAGAGAGAATTATTTATGGCTAGAGAATTAGCTAATATCTCTCAAAAACATGAAAGGATATTATTTGTTTGCGGAATGTCGCATTGGGATAATATTTTAAATTTACTTAAAAAAGAAAAAAATGAAACTGATAATGAAAAAATTGAATATAGCGAAGATAACAATAAAATATTTAATATACATAAAAACTCTATAAATAAAGTACTTGGAGAGTTTCCATTTACTTCTTATATGTATGAGAAATATAGAAATAATGAATTAGAGAAGTTTGATAAAATAGAAATTATAGAAAGTATTTTTAGAGAGGCTAAATTAAGATACAAACTCCCTATATCTATGTTGCAGCAAAAGAATATGATGAAGTATTTAAGAAACTTATGCATATTAGACAATTATATTCTTCCTGATTATATAGATATGCTTACAGCTTCAAAGTGCATGATTAATAATGATTATGCTTTGGAGGTAATGGAAGGTATGGAATATTATCCTTACTACACAGATGAAGATGAAGATTATCCTACAATAAAATTAAATCGCGACCCTGCTACTAATGGAATGGAGGGCTTATTAAAAGACAAAAAAATAAAGCTTCATCAATATGACAATATATGGAAAACTTCTTTTAAGAAAGTGCATGTTACAACCCGCCCAAAAGAAAAATATGATGGTGAATGGGCTGACACTTGGAATAAGAGAACTAATTTACTTTCGCATATACCTGAAGACGTGCTTATGGAAAAGCATATGAATATACTTAGAAACAAAATTAGAAATATGCTTACAGAAGATAAAGCAAAAATAGAGCCTTTTAAGGTGAGCATTAAAGACGGTATTGATATGCGTGAGACTATAAGAAATTATTATAAAAAAGAGATATATGTTAAAGAGATTCCAAAGATAAAAGGCAATATTGGTCATATGGTTGTGATATTTGATGAGGAACATGATGAAAATTATGATTGGAATATAGTTTGGTATAGCGAAGCACATGATGACAGCGATTTAATACTTTATTCAACAGAGCCAGGTAACACTTTAGTTGGTCCTGGTATATCAAAATGCTTTTTTGGAGGATACGCTTCACTAATGCCTCCGCAAGCTCCGTATGATGTATGGAGAGAATATGCTAAACTTAAAAAAGACGGTATAGTGAGAAATTATGCTGATTTATTATTGTATACTGCTATAGTTTATTCTGTGGATAAATATTTAGGTTATGTTGCCCCTACTCCGCCTTCAAACATATTAAAAGAGTTTGCTAAAATGACAACAAAAGTAGAGATAGTTTATGTGCCATTAAATACATTCTCTAGTGAAACATTAAGAAAACTAAGACATTTCCATGTACTTGGAGCTAAAAGACTAAGAAGCATCGCTAACGATTATATTATTTAGTAATTATATATATTTCAAGCCCCTTTAGCGAACTTCCTAAACGTTATAATTATCTGCTTATTTTATACTATTGATATTATAGTCTAATGATATAAAATAATATTATGATAAAGTTTGAATAGGATAATAATAAAAATATTATCAATATTAAAAAACATAAAATTTCATTTGAAGATGCAATATATGTTTTTGCCGATAAAAACGCCCTCATTATGAAAGATGAAGAACATTCAGATTATGAGGACAGATTTATTACAATGGGAAATATTAAAGGAAAATTTATTGCAGTTGTTGTTCATACAGATAGAACAAAAAATTCTAACGAAGAAATTATAAGAATTATATCAGCAAGATATGCAACTAAAAATGAAATTAATCAATACTATAATAGGAGGGATTATGAGTGATATAAAAAAAGAATATGATTTTTCAAAAGCACAGAAAATTACAAATTTTGAAAATGGAAAGTTCTTTATTGAAAGCAAAGATATAGAAACCCCTATTTATTTAGACAAAAAAATATTATCTGAATTAGAAATTTTATCTAAGCAGTCAGAAACCTCAATATCAGAAATAGCCAACGAAATACTTTCAAAATATCTAATTAATAAATAACCTCAAGCCCCTTTAGCGAACTTCCTAAACGCAGTAACAGTCTGCACCGAGCCGTACCAAAACAACACCTTTCCTAAAAAATAAACTAAAACGCCGAATATTTTTAATAACAAATTCAGACTAGATGCGGCATATTTTATTAAAAGTGTGTAATCGGTAGGTATAAAATATTTTATTAACTCTGGGAATAAATTTTTATAATTACAAGATAAATTAGCTATATTAGTATTATAAAAATCAGGTATATGTATATAAAAAACTATAAAACAAATAACCGTTATAGCTATAGTCATACCTAAAGCCTTAATCCAATTCTGCCCATTATCACTGTAAAGTGAGCTTAAATATATTGAAGCTATATCTCCAACAATTTTATACAATTCTTTTGTTTTTTTAGTAAACGAATATTCTTTATTTTGTATAATATCTTTTGCTGATTTCATTAAATCATTTTTATGGCATTCAATTTCTTTAGCTTTATATTCTAATGCATCAATGGCATTATTTCTGGCATAAGCCTGCTGTTTAAGAAATAAAGCACTTTCACGATTGGCGAATTTATTCACTTTGAAATTAACAGGATTGATTAAACCACCATCAATAATAGAACCTTTAAAATCTGCTTCTTTTACTTCTATATTTTGTAAATCAATTTTTCCTGTTATTCTTATATTATAAAAATGCATTTTATTTATTTCATTATTCTTTTTATTTATATCTTTTAATATTTCTTTTTTTTCATCTTCTAATAAATAATTAAATAAACTATCATAAAAATTATTTTCTATAAAATTATTATCTATTGA
>NZ_SRZM01000372.1 GCF_019402445.1 Brachyspira pilosicoli | reverse complement strand
GGTCTGGTCTGGTCTGGTCTGGTCTGGTCTTACTTTAAATTTAGCCCTAAAACTTTCACGCCACTTCTTTACTGGTATCCACCAAGCTACTTTATTAATAATATTTTCATTAACCCTAAAAATAAATTTTATTCCAAATAATATTATCCTTACATATTCATCGTTATTACTAATGGCAAATAAGGTAAGAAAATTGAACCAATTAGAATTTAATTTTATATTATTTATAT
>NZ_SRZM01000371.1 GCF_019402445.1 Brachyspira pilosicoli | reverse complement strand
AAAAAAAATTGCTAGTAAATATAGAAAATCTACGGCTCAGCTTTGCATAAAATGGTGTTTACAAAATAACACTCTCCCGCTTCCAAAATCAATTACTCCATCAAGAATAAAAGAAAATAGTGAAGTTTTTGATTTTAATATCAGTGATGAAGATATGAAGACTATAAACAATATAGAATATTTTGGAGGTTCAGGACTTCATCCAGACAAGATAGATTTTTAAGTTTTTACAGAATGTATTTTAATATTTTGATATTTCACCATGGGCGTTTATTATCAATCCAGCCTTTTTCTTTCCAATAGTTATAATCATTTTCTGTAATTTTCTTTTTTTGATGAAGTTTTCTCATCAAATAAAAAAGCATTTTGGTTTTTATAGAAGGTTTTATATGTCCATAATCTTTTTTTATTTTATTAGCTAAAAAATATATTTGTTTTCTTATTTTTTCTTTTATATTGTCGTTTACATCATTCCAAGTTACTTCTCTTACAGCAAAACCAATTCTATATGTTTTAGCAACACCCCAAAAAAATGTGCTGTCGGCTATATCTTTAGTTGTCTCTTTCATTCCGCCTCCTGCAGCAGTAGAAATGCATATAACCTGTTTTCTAAACATACTCTCTTCTGGTCTATGTATCATCCATCTATAACCATAATGGTCTAATAGAGTTTTCATGGCAGCTGTTACATGGTATACATACACTGGGCTTGCAAATATTATTATATCAGCATTATCTATAGCTGAAGTGATAGGCTGTAATGACTCATAATGAGGACATAATTTCTCTGATTTTTTAAAACAGCTATTACACCCAACACAAAAAGAATTAAAATCTCTAGGAAGAAAAAACTCTGTAACATCTCCTTCTAATTTATCATAAAGTATTTTAGCAATATTGTAAGTAGAGCCCTTATGGCTTTGACCATGTATTACTGTTATTTTCATCTTTATATATCTCTTAATAATGAATTATTAATTAAAATTATACTATATAGTTATGATACTGTAAAGTATTTATTATAAATATGATTATTAGTATGATTTTTTAATAAAAAGGCTTATCAATATTAATTCATTGATAAGCCTTGAATGTTTAAAATTTATTAAATAAAAAAAATTATTTTGTTGGGTTAGCAAATAGATGTTTTATATCAGTTTTTTCCCAAGTGAACTCTGGAAGCTCTCTTCCGAAGTGTCCATAAGCAGTAGTTTTTTCGTATATTGGTCTTCTTAAATCTAATGTTTTGATTATTCCTGCTGGAGTTAAATCAATTTGTTTAGAAATAATAGCAGCTAATACTTCATCATGAACTTTGCAAGTACCAAAAGTATTAACATATACAGATAAAGGCTCAGGAACACCAATAGCATAAGCAAACTGAACTAAAGCTCTATCTGCAATACCAGAAGCAACAATATTTTTAGCAACATAACGAGCCATATAACAAGCACTTCTATCTACTTTTGTAGGGTCTTTACCAGAGAAAGCACCGCCGCCATGAGCACCATGTCCGCCGTAACTGTCTACTATGATTTTTCTTCCTGTTAATCCGCAGTCACCCATAGGTCCTCCAACTACAAATGAACCTGTTGGGTTAATATAATATTTTGTATTTTCATCAAGCATATTTTTAGGACATATTTCATTTATTACATGTTTTTTTATGTCTTCTTCTATTTGTTTATGTTCAACACCTGCAGCATGCTGAGTAGATATAACAACAGCATCTATTCTAGCAGCTTTACCGTCTTTATATTCTATTGTAACCTGACTTTTTCCGTCTGGTCTTAAATAGTCAACAATTTTGTCTTTTCTAACCTTTGTTAAACGTTCTGCTAATCTATGAGCTAAATGTATGCTTAAAGGCATAAAAGTTTCAGTTTCATTTATAGCATAACCAAACATAATACCTTGGTCGCCTGCACCTTCAGAAACATTTGAGCTTTCAGAATTAAATAATCCTTTACCAGCACTAACACCCATATCTATATCTGGAGATTGTTCTGCAATAGCCTCCATTACCGCACAAGTATCAGCATCAAAACCCATATCGCTGCTTGTGTATCCTATTCGCCTTACGGTATCTCTAGCGATTTTTTGATAATCCAATCTAGCTTTTGTAGTGATTTCTCCAGCAATGATGAGCATTCCTGTTTTTGCTAAAGTTTCACATGCAACTCTAGAATTAGGATCTTGTTTTAAACATTCGTCTAAGACTGCATCGCTTACAGCATCGCAAATCTTATCAGGATGGCCTTCTGTTACCGACTCAGAAGAGAAATGATAATTTTTTATCTCAGCCATAGTTTTACCTCTTTTTAAAATAATCGTTTTATTTTATATTATGTTTATATAATAGTCAATAACTTTTTTAGACAATTCTAACTATAGGTATTAAATATTTGTATTTACAAAAACCTTTAATAGTATATAATTTTTTATACATTTTTATTGAGTGTTATTTATGAAAAAGAAAGTTATATTTTGTATATTTATTTCGTTTATTGCTTCTTTAATATTATATTTTAATCTTAATAATAAAAAAACGTATTCAAGTTATATAAGTATTATGAATACTAATTATATGCCTGTGAGAGATGAAGCTCCTCCTGAATATTTTATTGATAATTATAAGCAAAAAAAAGAAAATCTTTTTAATGTGTTTGATGAGAAAGATTTATCTGCTATTTTAAGATATAAGGCTCTTATTATTTCCTATTTGGGAGAAGAAGAGATTATATTAAACGGGGTAGAAGAGAATAATATTTTTAATATTAATGTTTCTGAAAAAAATAACGGCATTATAATAAGTGAGAAAACTTCAAAGAATTTAAATATAGGAATTGGGGATAGTGTTATATTAAAACTAATTACTAAAGATGGTCATTATAATGCTGAAGAATATGAGGTTTTAAGTATATCAGATGCTTTAAAATATAATTATGCTTTAGTTGATATTGATAATTTAAATAATTTTGTAAAGCTTAATGATTGTGCAAGTGAGATATATGTAAGAAATAATAGTGTAGATGATAATATAGTTAAGCAAATTTTTGGCGATGATTTTGGATATTACTCATTAAATGAAAAAACAGGTAACAATAATAATTTATATTTTATTTTAACTTATTTCTTTATTTTGTTTTTTAGTTTTATATTTTTAAATAATAATAATTTGTTTTTTAGTATAATATTTTCTATTATTGGATTTATACTTTCTTTGGCGGCTTATTTTATAATAACAAAATATGTATTAAATACTAACTTTTATTTTGATAATATATATTTAATAGTATTGTTAGTAAATATTGTTTCTGTGTTGTCTGCAAAATTAAAAGTCTTTTCAATAAAAAAGATGTTTTTAGAAAGTGTAAAATTTTCTAACTTTTTAATTCTTTTTGGTTTTATTATAGTGTATGTTTTTGCTTTTGTAGTTTCTTATGATTATTTATTAGAAACAGCTCAAAAAAGAACATCTTCAAATAATAATGTTTATAATATTGCTAAAAAAAATACTTCTGATAATACTTTTTTATTGAATGGTTCTATTGGAGATATAAATATTATTAACAATAATGTTACAAGAGTTATATCATTTCCTGTGGGTGTTGTTATTAGAACTGGAAGTATTCAGTCTAGAGTATATGCTTATGATAATTTAAATATTAAGTATAACATTTTATCTGGAGAGATGTTTGAAGGAGAAAATAAAGAAATTGTTATTGGTAAGCATTTGGCAAGATATTTAAATCTTAAAGTAGGAGACAGTGTTTCTCTTATAGCAAAAAACTCACGCGGTATTTTGGATACCATGTATTTTAAGGTTGTTGGAATATATGATATAGATAATTATAATATATATGCTAATCTAAAAACAATGTATGACTTTTTGCATCTTAGAGGCGGAGACAAATCTCCATACAATGAAAAAATAATAATACAGTCATATGATAATATATATTCATATTTAAATAAAAAATTAAAAGATAATAATTTAGATGAACTTTATATAGAAGGATATGATGATAATAATAATATAAAAATATTTAGCTTTATATTTATGGGTTTATTTCTTATATCTGTTTCTTTGTTTAATTCTTTTTTACTATCTGTTTTTTGTAAAGCAAGCAATATTAATAAAAATGACTCCATTAAAAAATATGCTATATCGTTTATTGTTGCTGTTATTTTATCATTAATATTAATTTTATTGCTTTATGATATAGTATTTAATTTTATAATATTTTTAGTAATAATTTTTATTTTATCCTTTGTTTTAACTATAATTTCATCAAACATATTAGGCAGTGATATATGATAAGAAATATATTTAATAAAAAGAGAAAAGTTATAATATTTTTGCTATTTATAATATTACTTCTTTGTTTGTATATGTTTTATTTTTCAAGGTCTTTGAGGGTAAGATATATTGAATTAGAGTTTGATGATTTGCCTTATAGCTTTGAAGATACAAAAGTAGCATTTGCTGCAGATATGCATGCTGGGCTTTATATACCAACTTCTCATATAAAAAAAATGTCTGATATTATAAGAAAAAATAATCCTGATTTAATATTATTTGCTGGGGATTATATTTACAGTGCTCCGAGGTGGTTTCATCATTATGACTCTAATAATGTTCAAAAGCTCGATGAAGGAATAAAAGATTTAAATGCGAAATTTGGTAAATACTCTGTTATGGGCAATCATGATAATTGGGAGAGTACTACTGATGTATCTAATTGTTTAATAAGAAACGGATTTAAAACTATAGATAATAATATAGTGTTTATAACAAATGAAACAGGAGATTATATTTCTATAGGTGGTGTTGGAGATTTTTTAACAGATAAAGTAAATTTTGATAGTGCAACTAAAGGAGTTGAAACAAATAATTTTCATATACTGTTATCTCATGAACCTCTTTTCCCATTAAAAATTGCAAGAGAAGGCGGATACAATAAGCTAATAGATTTTTTTCTTGCTGGGCATACTCATGGATTTCAAATAAGTTTTATGCCTATCAAACTAATAGAGTTTATAAACAAAAATAGAGAATATCCTTTAATGAGCATATACGGCAATATGAAAGCATATAATACAAAAATATATGTTACATCTGGGGTTGGGGTAGTGTTGCTTCCTTTTAGACTCTTTGCTTATCCTGAAGTAGTTATTATTACATTAAAAAGAAAAAGATAATTTTTTTATTCTTTGTTGCTATGGCAATAGACTTTTATAAGGAAATATTGGATAATTCAAAAAAATTAAAAGGATATTGCGATGCCAAATTTTATTAATAATATAGATTATAAAAAAGTATTATCATTAAAAGACACTGTAGAGATTAACTCTGCATTAACTTTAGTAGACAGAGATAATTTAGTAATAAAAATACTTTCTGTAGACAAAGACAAAGCTATACCAACTCATAGCAGTACAGGCGATGTATTGGTTATCACTATAGACGGTAAGTTTGAAATGACTATAGAAAATGATACTTATGTGTTGTCTGAAGGAGAATCTATTTTAATACCTGCTAATGCCAAACATTCATTAAAGGCAATAGAATCTTTTAAGGTAGTTGTTATACAGGTGAAGCCATAATGGTATTTTTTAATAAATAATCTTTTATATAAAGCATAAGGTTTTTTTGTGGGCCTTATGCTTTTTTATAAAGATAGAAATTTTATAAATAATTCTATCAGAATATTTTTAATTCTCAAAGTAAGTAATAATGTGTATTTAATAATAGTAGCTTTTTTATACTAAAACATCACAGAAACTCATAATTTTGAAAGAAAATTATAAAATTATCTTGAAAAATTATATTTGTGATGTAGAATATGTTTGATTTGTTGCTGATAATTTTATATGGTTTTAATAATAATCCTTTGCTATTAAAAAAATTATAAAAAATATATTTGCGGTTTGTATTATAATGAAAAAGAAATTTAATAAAAGATTATGTTTAATAGTTGCTTTATTGATTCTTGTAATAGTGTTAATTATATCTTGTAAAAAGATTAATATATTAAGTCCAACCTATATACCGCCTGAAACAGATTTTAGATTGCCTGAAGACACAATACCTGGTCATATTGATGTAAACCCAGTGCCTGCCAAAGACGGCGAAGTATTTGGA
>NZ_SRZM01000370.1 GCF_019402445.1 Brachyspira pilosicoli | reverse complement strand
TTTGATTTATCTCTAAATCTTAAACGAACAACTCTAAATAAGGCTTCTGCTATTATGTTTTTAGACATTTTTGATTGACCGCTTCTTCTTTCATAAAATATTATAGGCTCTTCTGCTACTTTTTTACCAGTACTTTCAAAAGAATAATTCATCTCTATTTGAAAAGAATATCCAGCAGATAAAATATTGTCGAAGTTCATAGTTTTTAATACAGATACTCTAAAACATTTAAATCCGCCAGTAATATCCATTATCTTTGAACCTAATATAAATGAAGCATATCTATTTCCATAATATGATAAAAATAATCTTCTTAAAGGCCAATTAACCACACTAATACCATTACAATATCTTGAACCTATCACCAAATCCAAATTTTCTTTTTCCATTCTATCAACAAAATTAATAACAAAATTAGGGTCATGAGAAAAATCAGCATCCATCTCTATAACATAATCAGGATTATATTGAAAAGAATGTTTAAACCCAGCTATATAAGCAGGTCCAAGTCCTTCTTTTTTTTCTCTTTTTAATAAATGCACTCTGCTATTATCTAAATATTTTTCAACAATACTTGCTGTACCATCTGGACTATTATCATCAACTACTAGTATCTCTATATATTCTGGAAGTGCCAATACAGTATTAAGCATTTTTTCTATATTGTCGCTTTCATTGTAAGTAGGTATTATTATTATAGCTTTCATTTACATTCCTATTTTTTTGATTTTGAAATATTATATATTATTTTTTTATGTTTTCAATACTATTATTTGGAATAATTATCAAGTTCATTACAAAACTTAACAAAGTCTTCATAAACAGTGATAGACTGCAAATATCTTAAATCTATCATTAAACCAGAATCTATATGCTTAAAAAACTCCACATCCCATATCTCTGTTTCTACAAATCCATTTTTATAATCATATTTATAATACTCAAACTTATAATAAAATGTCCTAAAATATTTTACTTTTGCAAAGCATAATTTATATATTCTAAATATTATTCCAATAGTATCATTAGTGTTAAAAAACTTATCTGTAAAAATTAATGCTTTATGAGAGTTTTCTTTCTCTTGATACCATTTATCATTTTCTTTTATTAGTTCATATTTTTTGATTATATTTTCTTTATCAGCGGAATACAGAGAATTGTAGTTATAATCATATCTTACCATCTTATTATTAAAATCTATATCTTCACATATTATATAAAATGTTTTACTGTCTGTATGTATATTTATTTTTATGTTGGAATCTTTATAATTTTCATCTGCTCTAAAAACATCATATTCTGATGGGCAGGCATTAAAATGTGTATCACATTCTATATGTATTACATTTTTAAATACTATTTCTATATCATGATAGCAAGATAAATCATTGCTTCCTACAATATGCAAGTCTGTTTTATAATCATTAATCATAAAATCTAACCACATATTGTCTTTAATTGATTCATTAATTTTTTT
>NZ_SRZM01000037.1 GCF_019402445.1 Brachyspira pilosicoli | reverse complement strand
AATTATAATATGTCTTAATAAAAATAGAATTATTGATTATCATCTTTATTTTGATCATCTAATAAAATGTTGTTTGTATCTTCATTGTTTTTAGTTTCTTCAGTAGTTTCAATGTTTTTAATTTCTAAAGTTTTATCATCATTTTTAATATTTTTATTTTTTACTATATGTCCATAAAACAAGCCAAATAAAACATAATAGATAAAAGACATTAAAACAGAACTTGATGCATATGGAATTAAAGCAATTTTTGTATTGTATGCTGTGTTAAAAAAGTAATTATAAAAATAAGGCAAAACTAAATATATAATAAAAATTAAAGGAATAATAAGTAAAAGCCATATTTTATTTTTAGCAACTTTATTTGCAAAACAATAAGAAACTATTATAGTCAATATCAATATAGCAGTTAAATATGAAATGGTTTCTTTATCCAATTTGATATTCATATAATCAATTTCTAAAAAGTTTATTATAATTAGTCCAGAAACAGCAATTAAAAACATTCCAAATAAAGAAAAAAATAGAGAGAAAATTATTTTTAATAAGAATAATCTATTAGAAAAATTTTCATTTTTATTTGGTAATAATTCAAAAGCCCATAGCAAAATAGAAAAAGTTAATGTTTGTAATAAAAGCTCTGGAAGTGATATAAGATGATATTCAAGAGGAAGCTGAGTATATATTATACCTTCCAAAGATGAAGGAGCTGCTGCTGGTGTTGCTATAATGCCAATGAACACTAATATTATCCATAACTTCAAAAAACCCAATTTAGTAGCTATAATATTTCTTATAGGGTATAAAGCAATAGTAATAAATATAGCTCTTATAGGTTGTAAAAAAGGTCCTAATAATATTAAAGGCGAATCAAAACCTCTCATAAAATTATTAACAACATTATAACTATAAATTGTAGAATAATCGAAAATATTTGAAAATAATAATCCAAAAATAAAATAAGTTAATGTATGTATTAAAGCTACTTTTATATAAAAAATAAAAAAATGTCTGAAAAACAATTTAGTATTAGGCATAATATTTACTTCTCAAGTCTTTCAACTTGATCATTATTATATACTATATTAATTCTTTTAATAGAAGAAGCTTTTCCTGTTTGAGTATCTACTTGTACTATTATACCATTAATCATAGGGTTAGTAGTTTCAACTTCAAATCTATGAGGTATTTTACTAACAAATCTTGCAATAGCAGCTTCTTTTTTCATACCAATAACAGAATCATAGCTTCCACACATACCAATATCAGATATATAAGCAGTATGAGAAGAAATTATCTTTTCATCAGCAGTTTGAACATGTGTATGAGTACCAAAAATACAACTTACTTGCCCTTCAAGATAATAAGAAAAAGCAATTTTTTCAGCAGTAGCCTCGGCATGAAAATCTATAAATATAACATTAGTTTTTTCTTTTAGATGTTTAATGGCAATATTAGCTTTTTTGAAAGGACAATCCAAAGGGTCTAAAAAAGTTCTGCCCATGAGGTTAAGAACACCTATTTTACAATCATCACAGTCATATATATAATAACCGAGGCCAGGAGATTCATTAGGATAATTGTATGGACGAAGAAGTCTGTTCTCATTACCAATCAATGCAAACACATCTCTATTATTCCATACATGATTTCCAGTAGTAAGTACATCTATACCAGAACTAAACAGCTCTGCGGCAGTATCTCTAGTGATACCAACCCCATTAGCCGCATTTTCTCCATTCGCTATAACAAAATCTATATTATGTTCTAATTTAATCTCTTCCAAATGCCTTCTTACAGCATATCTTCCCGTAACCCCAATAATATCGCCAAGACATAATATATTTTTAATAGCCATAAAATAAACCTTTATTATTATCTAGCAACTTCAACTGCCCTAGTTTCTCTAATAACAGTAACTCTAATAATACCTGGATATTTAAGTTCGTCTTCTATTCTCTTAGCAATATCTCTTGCAATCTGTTTAGCCTTAACATCATCAACCACATCACTCTTAGTCATCACTCTAAGCTCTCTTCCAGCCTGTATAGCGAAAGATTTCTCAACACCCTCAACACTATCAGCAATCTTTTCCAAATCATCAAGTCTTTTAATATAATTTTCAAAAGATTCCATTCTAGCACCCGGACGAGCAGCACTAATAGCATCGGCCGCCTTCACTATAACAGCCTCAACAGTTTGGGTTTCTACATCATTATGATGAGCCCTTATAGCATTAACAACCTCTTCTCTCTCTCCGCATCTTTTAGCCAAATCAGCCCCGCTCATAGCATGAGAGCCTTCACCTTCAATCTCTATAGCCTTTCCAACATCATGCAAAAACGCACTTCTCTTAGCCATTTCAACATTTGCACCAATTTCTGCTGCAATCATACCAGCAATATTAGCAACTTCCTTACTATGAAGAAGCATATTCTGTCCATAGCTAGTTCTATATTGAAGTCTGCCCATATGTCTAATAAGTTCATGATGCATAGTAGTAAGATTTAAATCTGCAATAGCATTTTCTCCTGCTGTCATAATAGAATCTTCTACTTCTCTCCTTGTCTTTTCAACAATCTCTTCTATTCTTGCAGGGTGAATACGTCCATCTAATATGAGCTTTTCTAATGAAACTTTAGCAATATGTTTTCTTACAGGGTCAAAACAAGATATAACAACAGCCTCAGGAGTATCATCTATAATAATATCAACTCCAGTGAGTGTTTCAAGCATTCTGATATTTCTTCCCTCTCTGCCTATAATTCTTCCTTTCATCTCTTCACTAGGCAAAGAAACAGAAGTAACAGAAGATTCTTGAGTTACATCGCTAGATATTCTTTGTATAGTTTGAACAATTATCTCTCTAGCTTTTCTCTCACCTGCTTCTATAGCATTTTTTTCTATATTATCTACTATTTTTGAAGCAGCTTTTTTGGCATCTTCTTCTATTTCTATCATTAGAGCATTTTTAGCCTCTTCACGAGTAAAGCCTGCTATTTTTTCAAGCTCTTTTTTCTCTTCTTCAAGAAGAGCATCTAATTTTTCTTCTTGCTCTTTAATTTTCTTTAATTTATTCTCAATATTATGTTCTTTATTTTCCAAATACTGAGTTTTTTTGTCTAAATTCGCCTCTCGTTGTAGTACTCTATTCTCTAATTTTTGAATTTCTGATCTTCTGTCTTTATTTTCATTTTCTAATCTATTACGCTCTTTTTGTAATTCTAAATTAGCCTCTGAAATTATATTTTTTCTTTCATTTTCAGCTTGCTCTTTAGCATCGCGAAGCATATTTTGTCTTATTATCTCCGCTGAATTAAGATTAATTTTAGCTATTACCCAGCGGGTTATATATCCAAAAACAAACGCAACTACAACAGAGGTGATTATTATAACTACATTCATACCTTCACCTCATTTATTTTTTATACTTTATTCTAATCTTCTATCTATACAATTATAAAATAACATAATTTCAGTATAAAGTCAATATTATCTTTTACAATAACATATTTATTTTACACAAAATTGAAAAAATTATTATTATTACATATTGGCATAAGGTATTTATTTAGAAGAATAATAAACATTAACCTGAGATATATTAGCATTGGTTCTTGCTTCTTCTAAAGTTATTCGTATCTTCTCAGCATTTTGAATAGTATCAAATTTCACAAGTCTTTTATAACCTATAGTAGTTAAATTAGGCTCTTTGCTATTAACTGTGATTTTATCCCATTGACCAGAGCTATAAACTTCAACACTAAACTTTTCTACTCTCTGACCTTTCATAATATTTTCTTGAATAAGTAAAACGTTAATTGCAGAAGGAGTTTTTAATGAATACTCTTTAGAATCTCCAATTTTAGCATTAACCCAAGTATTAGTTACATTTTTAAGCAGTCCATTAGCAAAAGTAGTTTTTATATAATTACCAAACTGACCAAGAACAGATATATCTTTGCTATCAAATTGACCTCTTTTGTCTGGCGGTACATTTAAAAGCAAAACGGAATTATATCCAACAGACTTATAATAAATATCTATTAATTTATCTAAACCTTTAGGACTTTCAGTATCATGATAAAACCAACCAGGTCTAATAGAAACATCAACTTCAGAAGGATACCAATAAACAGAATTTACTTTTTTTAATATATCTCTACTTCCAAGATCTTTTCCTGTTAAAACAAGACCAAGTGAAGCATTATAACTTTCAGAATCTTTGTAAGAATTAGGTTTATAGCCTTGAACACCCCATTCTGTCTCTCTTCCATAGCCTTGTTCATTGCCAACCCATCTAACATCTTCACCCATTACAGCACTAACAGCATTAGGCTGATACTTTTTTAATACCTCTAAATACCTCTCAAAATCATAAGTTTGATTAGGAGCATTAGGGTCTTTAGCTCCATCAAGCCAAAGCTCTGTTAATTCTCCATAACCAGTAACAAGTTCTGTAAGCTGTGCAACATAAAAATCATTATATGCTTCTCCACTACCATAAGAAGAGGCATTCATATCCCAAGGCGAAAGATAAAGCCCCATTTTAACACCATATTTTTTACAAGCATCGCTAAACTCTTTTACAATATCTCCTTTGCCACTCTTATATGGAGAACTTGCTACAGAATGACTAGTTGTTTTAGTTGGCCATAAACAAAAACCATCATGATGCTTTGCTGTAAGTATTATAAGCTTAAACCCAGCATCTTTTAATACCCTCACCCACTGATCAACATCTAAAGCTGTAGGATTAAATTGACTAGGACTCTCTTTTCCTGTACCCCATTCTTTACCTGTAAAAGTATTTATACCAAAATGTATAAAAGCAGTGAGTTCTAATTTTTGCCAATTATATTGATTCGTTGTAGGTATAACCCTTGAAGCCATCTCTACTTTTTCTTCTATTGTAGCAGATGCTGGAAACTCTACTTTTTTTATATAATAATTTCCTAGTTCATCTCTAATCTCAAATGAAGATAAAATCTTTTTTGTGCCGCAAGAAAATGACAAAAAAGATAAAACAACTAGAAAAATAATTAATTTAAACTTCACAAAAAATCCAAATAAAAAACATTAACCTTTATTAAATATATAAAATAGATTATAAAAGTCAATGATATTTTAATAGTTAAATATAAAAATTATTATTTTTCAGAGAACTCTTTTAAATTATCATGACTTAATCTATAAGTATACCAATCTTCCATTTTAACAGCATTAATAGACAAATAAAAATCAATACTGCTCTTGTTCCAATCCAAACATTGCCAATCAAGCCTTTCACACCCTCTCTCAACAGCAATCTTAGCAAGCTCTTTTAATAATCTTTTTCCATAACCCAACCCTCTAAAACTCTCTCTAATATATAAATCCTCTAAATATATACCAGCCTTACCTAAAAAAGTAGAAAAATTGTGAAAAAATAAAGCATACCCAATAGGAACATCATTTTCTAAAGCAATCAAAACTTCAGCTTTCTTCTTTTCAAATATCCATTCTTTTAATATATCCTCAGTAGCAACAACCTCATTTTCAAGCTTTTCATAAGAAGCTAATTCCTTAATAAACTTTAATATAGTAGAAACATCATCTATAGTGGCAAATCTTATGCTAAACACTTTATCTTTCATAAAAAAATACTCCAAAAACACTCCATATAAAAATAAAGCCCAAGCGATTAACAAATAATCGCTAAGGCTTTTATATTAAAAAAATTATTTTTTAAGCTAATGGTAATTATTAATACATACCACCCATTCCACCACCAGGCATTGGAGGCATTGGTTTTTCAGGTTCAGGTATATCAGTAATAATAACTTCAGCAGTTAATACTTGAGAAGCAATAGAAGCAGCATTTTGTAAAGCACTTCTAGATACTTTAGCAGGGTCAATAATACCAGCTTTTAACATATCAACCCACTCATTAGTAAGAGCATTGAAACCCATATTGCCTTTTTGTTTTTTAGCCTCAATAGCAACAACAGAACCGTCTAAACCAGCATTTTGTGCTATCATTCTTATAGGCTCTTCTATAGCTCTTTTAACTATATTAACACCAACTTGCTCATCAGGATTTTCTAATTTAATAGCATCAAGTTTAGATTGAGCATGTAAGTAAGTGATACCACCGCCAGGAATAACTCCTTCCTCAACAGCAGCACGAGTTGCAGATAAAGCATCTTCTACTCTAGCTTTTTTCTCTTTCATTTCTACTTCAGTAGCAGCACCAATATTAATAACAGCAACACCGCCAGAAAGTTTAGCTAATCTCTCTTGTAATTTTTCTCTGTCATAATCGCTGTCAGTTTCTTCTATTTGTTTTTTAATAGTAACTACTCTAGCTTGAACATCACCTTTTTTACCAGCACCTTCAACTATAGTAGTGTTTTCTTTATCAACAGTGATTTTCTTAGCTTTACCAAGATGCTCTAAACCAGTATTTTCAAGCTTCATACCTAAATCTTCACTGATAACTTGTCCGCCTGTTAATATAGCAATATCTTCAAGCATAGCTTTTCTTCTGTCGCCAAAACCAGGAGCTTTAACTGCACATACATTTAATACTCCTCTCATTTTGTTTAATACTAAAGTAGCTAAAGCTTCAGATTCTATATCTTCAGCAATAATAATAAAAGGTTTTCCAGTTTGAGCAATTTTTTCAAGTACAGGAAGAAGTTCTTTCATGTTAGATATTTTTTTGTCATAAATAAGAACTAAAGCATCTTCTAATTCAGCAGTCATACTGTCTCCATTAGTTACGAAATATGGAGAAATATAACCTCTGTCAAATTGCATACCTTCAACTAATGAAAGGCTAGTTTCTAATGATTTAGCCTCTTCAACAGTGATAACACCTTCTTTACCAACTTTTTCCATAGCATCGCTTATTAAAGCACCTATTTCTTTATCGTTGTTTGCAGAAATTGTAGCAACTTGAGCAATCTCTTCTTTACCTTTAATTTGTTTAGCTTCAGATTTAATATGAGCAACTATTTCGCTAACTGCTTTTTCTATACCTCTTTTAATAAGCATAGGATTAGCACCGCTAGTTACGTTTTTTAAACCTTCTTTAACCATAGCTTGAGCTAAAACTGTAGCTGTAGTAGTACCATCACCAGCAACATCATTAGTTTTAGTAGCTACTTCTTTAACTATTTGAGCACCCATATTTTCAAATGGGTCTTCTAATTCTATTTCTTTAGCGATAGTAACACCATCATTTATTATAGTAGGAGGACCAAATTTTTTGTCTATTACAACATTACGTCCGCGTGGTCCTAAAGTTACTTTTACTGCATTAGCTAAAGCATCTACTCCACGCATAAGGGAGCGTCTAGCTTCTTCATCAAATAACAACTGTTTTGCTGCCATAAATTTTTTCTCCTTACAAATATTTTAATTTTTAATTATTTTCTTATTTTTATTGAAAATATTATACAATCAATATATTTTTTTTCAAGTATTCATTTTATAATATTACATTAATCTAATCATTATTTCTCATAAGTAAAACATCTCTATATTTTATCATAGTGTTTCCACGCGGTATAATAGTGCCTCCGTCTCTTTTTATCATCACTATTAAATTATCCTTCGGCAATTTTAAATCTTTTAATTCTTTGTTTTTCCAAGGGTGATTTATATTAATATTTATTTCTTTTAATGTGATATCATAATATTTTGTTCTTTTAGCATTAAGTATAATTGTATCGCCGCTATTTATAACAGTACTTCCATTTGGAATAATTGTCTCATCTCCCCTCTCTATTGTTATAATGATTGAGTTTTCTGGAAGCTCTATATCTTTAATTTCTCTGCCAACCCAATGATGATTTTTAGTGATATTAACTTGTATAAGCTCCATATCATCATCATCTACATAGTCGTTAAAAGTTTTTAATACATTTTCTGCAGAATCAACAAGTCCAAGTTTTTTAGCAATAACAGGAAGCAAAGTACCCTGAAAAGATACAGATATAATTGCTAAGAAAAATACAATATGAAATATATCATAACTAATAGCTTCTCCATTTACTATAACAAATATAGCAAAAACAATAGAAGCAGCTCCTCTAAGTCCAGCCCACATGATTAAAAGCTGTTTTTTTAATGATACCCTAAAAGGAGTTAATATTGCTAATACCGCTATAGGTCTAGACACAAATGTTATAAACAATGCTACAAATATAGCAGTAGGAGCTACATTAGATATTCTTGAAGGGAAAGAAAGAAGCCCTAGCAAGAAAAATAGCACCATCTGCATAAGCCCAGTAACACCGTCAAAGAAATTAACTAAAGCTACTTTATTTTTAATACTGCTGTTTCCAAGAACTATACCAACCAAATAAACTGCTAAATATCCATTGCCTCCCACTATAGAAGATAAAGAATAAGAAAGCAAAGCAACAGCAAGCACAAATATAGTATCAAGACCGCTTACTGGAAACTTGAATTTTCTTAAAACATTATAAGCCATAAAAGATATTAAAGCAGCCACTATTACAGCAAATACTATCTGAGCAAATACCATATAAACTATTGAAAGAGGACTATTTAATGTTTTTCCAATAAGCCCTAAAAATATAACTGTAAGCATATAAGACATAGGGTCATTACTTCCGCTTTCAAGCTCTAAAAGTGAAGCAAGCCCGTCTTTTAAGTTTAAATTCTTTGAACGAAGTATAGAAAACACAGAAGCAGCATCAGTAGAACCAATAACCGAAGCTATTAAAAAACTCTCAAATAATTCAAACTTTAATACAAAATAACACAATACTCCTGTAACCATTGAAGTAATAAAAGTACCGACAAATGATAGTAAAAATGCTTTTTTAGCCACCGGTTTAGCAACTTTCCAATTAGTACCAAAGCCTCCGTAAAACATTATAAATATTAAAGTAATAGTACATATCTGCTCTGCCACAACATAATTATCAAACTCTATTTTTAAAATTCCGTCAGAACCAAAGAGCATTCCCAAAACTAAAAAAAGCAAAAGCGAAGGCACTCCCACTTTCATGGATATTTTACTAGCTACTATACAAATTATAATTATTAAAGATGATATTAATATAGCTGTATTCATATTAAAGTATTATAGTCCTTATTATTTTTTAATTAATTTTATTTATTTTCTTTAGGTTTAAATATTAATGAAATAGAGTTTACACAGTGCCTTATATTTTTATCTGTTAAATGCTCACCTTGAAACACATGTCCCAAATGTGCACCGCAGTTATTACATGTAATTTCTATTCTATAGCCGTCTTCATCTAATGACCTTCTTATAGCTCCTTTTATTTCATCATCAAATGAAGGCCATCCGCATTGTGATTTAAACTTATCTTCAGAGCGGTATAATTCAGCACCGCATTGTTTGCAGCAATAAACGCCCTCCTCAAAAAAGTCATTATATTCGCCTGTAAAAGGATATTCAGTACCCTTAAATATTATAACATTTCTTTCTTCTTCTGTTAATTTTCTTAAATCCATAAAAAAACCTCAATAATAATATAATAATTCTAAAAAATTGTATACTAAAACTTTAAATAAAACTACACTTTTATCATTTTTTTATATTTCAAAAATAAATAATAATTAAATTTATACAAAAAATATTTTTTAATACTTGACAAAAATAAAATAATATAGTAATATACCTAAACATTAAATTGATAAATAAAAAAACGGGCCAATAGCTCAGTCGGTAGAGCATCGCCCTTTTAAGGCGGTTGTCGAAGGTTCGAACCCTTCTTGGCTCACATAGGTTTTATACACCTACAATTACTTTATATACGCCGGTGTGGTGAAGAGGTTTAACACACAGGATTTTCATTCCTGCATTCGCGGGTTCGAAACCCGTCACCGGTTCATCTACTTGCCATATCTGTAAATGATATGGTTTTTTTATAGCTATAATATTTTTATGAAAATTAAAAACAACGATAATAATACTAAAGCACTAAAAACCATAAGCAATGCCAATAAAAAAGCTGTAATTATATTAATATCTTCATTTATTTTCATTATTATCGCCGTAACATTTATTTTATATTATTTTCTATACAGTAAAATTGATTCAGCAATAAAAAAAGACGAAGAATTATATTTTTCTGTATTATTTATAGACGAAAATAATGAACCTTATGGTGCATATGTAGGTACATTATCAAGTTTACATAATAGAATCGGATTAATAGGCCTTCCAAGAAATGTAGCTCTTTGGAAAAATAAAAAAGAAAGCCCTATCCCTCTAAAAGAATTATACAAAGAAGGCGGAGATTCTGCAGTATTTAATGCTATAGAAAATACAGTCAATAAAAAAATAACATACAAAATCACACTAGACAATAACAGCATATCAGACATAATAGATTTAATAGGCGGAGTAAAGATGTATGTAGAAGAGCCTATTCATTATGTAGAAAATGACAGTACTTATAATATTAATTTTGATATTGGAGAATGGATATTTCATGGTAACAAGGTAGTATCATATTTACATTATGTTACTATGAAACAATATGAGGATATAGAAACATTATATAGACTTGAAGATGTTATTATTAATTTAATGATTAGTTTTATACAAAGTCCTGAGCTTAAATCTATGATAGTTAGAAAAGATATGAGAAATGCTATTTACTCAAAAATAAAAAGCAACTTAAGACCTCCGGATATTAAGGCTATATTAAAAATAATATCAAACAGCAATGAAAAAAGCTTAATAGTACAAAATATTGATGCTAGAGTTGATGATAAAGGAATACTTAATCCATTACTTGGAGGAAGTGCTTTTGTTAAACAGATGGAAGATTTATCTTTATATGTGGGATTAAAAACAGAGAGAAGCGAATTAAACAATGAAGATGTTAGTTTAATAATTTTAAATGGCACTGATGTTTCGGGGCTTGCAGATAGAATAAATATTAGAATGCGTTATAGAGGATTTGCGGCTGGTGAGTATGGAAATTTTCCTGCTAAAGTGTATAATAGCATTGTTCTTATAAGAAACGGCGAGATAGAAAAGTCTTTTATGGTTGCCAATGAATGTAGAATTAGCAGAATATATGCTAAAACCGACAGAAGGCTTTTAAATAATGCAGTATTAATTTTGGGGTATGATTACTATGAAATTCAATGATTCAAACAAAACAAAAAAAATGATAGACAGAGAAATGGCTAAAAACCTAACTCTAAAAGCTGCAAAAGCTTTAGATGATAAAAAACTTGAAGACATAGTAATATTAGATTTAGATGGTGTTACTACCCTTTCGGACTTTTTTATTATAGCAACAGCTTCTTCTGCTCCGCAAATGAAGGCTGGTTCTGATGCTGTTTATAAAGAACTAAAAGAAGAAGGCGTTACTCCTTATGCAGAAAATGATAATAATTCTGATTCTTTATGGTATTTAACAGATTATGGCTTTTTGGTTATACATTTGTTTACACAAGAAGGAAGAGAGTATTATGATTTGGATAAATTGTGGCATGAGGCTAAAAAAATAGAAATGAATTAAATTTTATTAAAATAATTTTAAAGTTATTTAAAATTATTTTTATGGAGAGTTTTATGAAAAAAATTATTATTTTATCTTTTTTATTTATATTTGCTAAATTATCATTTGCAGAAAGCGGATGGCAATTAGGAGCTACTATACCTATTGGAGCTAGTTTTAGTTTTTATAATGTTTATTTTTCTAAAGATGCTCCTCAAACTTATAAAGACAATTACAGAAAAAATAGCGGAACTGTTGGATTTGATGCCGGTATAAGTTTTCAGGCTGGTTATTTAGTAACTGATGAAGAGAAAGGAATTAGTTTACTTGTAGATATAGGTTATTCTCATGATTCTTTTGGGCTTAAAAGCTCTTATAAAGATGAAACTACTCAAGAAGATGTAAATATAAGAGAATATTATACTTTTGAAAATATGCAAATTGGCATACTTCCTAAATTTCATTATAGTAATTTTGCTTTTGGGCTTGGTATTGGCGTAAAAGTACCTTTATACCTCACACATTCTGCAGAGTTTTTTAGCGGAAATACAAGCACTAAAACTTTTAGTTACTATGATGTTGGAAAAATTGATGATGTAATGAAAAATATGGTAATGACATATATTAAACTTACTTTTGATTATTCTTTTAATATTCAAGATAATGTTGCTTTATTAGTTGGGGCATATATTGGTACTGATTTTGGCATAGATTTAAGAGGGGCTGAAAAAGTTCTTGTTGAAAGCAGAAATCTAGCTTCTTTAGATATAGGTGCTCAAGTAGGAATGAAATTCGGTACTACTATAGGCAATTAAAATCGTTAATTAAAAAATAATATGATATTTATAATAATATTAATAATATTACTTTTAGCTATTATTATAATATCAAATTACTACGTACAACTAGTTTTAATTAAAGGCAAAAAAAGAGTACTAGAAATCAAAAAAAATAGCAAAGAAGAAACTGAAGAAGAGATTTTAGAAAAAGAAAAAAGAAAAGAATGGTTTGAAAAATCTCAAGCAGATATATATACAAAAACTTCTGATAATTTGAAAGTGCATGCTCATTTTATAGAAAATAAAAGCTCTAATATTTACACAATAATAGTTCATGGATATGAGAGTAAAGGCTCTAATATGAGGTATTATGGTGAGAAGTTTTTTAATATGGGTCATAATATTCTTCTTATAGATTTGAGAACTCATGGATTAAGCGAAGGCAATTTTTATGGTATGGGTTATTTAGAAAAAGAAGATATTCTCGCTTGGATTAAATATATATTATCAATAAATAGTAATGCTGATATTATTTTATTTGGTATATCTATGGGGGCAGAATCTATAATGATTGCTTTAGCTCAAAACATTCCTTCAAATGTAAAACTTGCAATAGAAGACTCTGGATATACTAATGCTAATGAACAGCTTGGAAACAGGCTAAAAATAAGCTATCACCTACCATATTTCCCATTTATACCCACAATATCATTAATAACAAAATTAAGAATAGGATATTTCTTTTCACAGACTAATGCTCTAAAATCTGTATCAAAAACAAAAACTCCTATATTATTTATTCATGGAAGTGAAGATGATTTAGTGCCTTTAGAGATGATGGAAAGGCTATATAATGCTTGCTCATCAAAAAAGGATAAATTAATCGTAGAAGGTGCTTATCATATAAGTTCTGCAAAACATAATGAAACATTGTATTGGAAAAAAATAAAAGAGTTTATAGCTAAGTATTTATGATTTTTCATTGCCGCTAATAGAAATTATACACTAAATAAATTCATACAAGTTTTTATAGTATTTATAAATTAGTATTTATTACTGCATTAGTTTCTACAATACGGTTTGTATAGAGAGAATATAGCCTATATGAAGCTCTATCTGTAGTATAGGCTTTATTATTCATTTCAAAAGCGTACAACTCCCAATTATAATGGTCAAGTATTTTAAATTGAAAAATATATTTGTTAGTATCTATTGTACCTATAATATCTACATAACGCATATAATCATCTTCTGCTATAAAATCTTCCCATTCAACAGTATTAAAAGACGTTATTAAATCCTCTATTTTTATATCAGGATACATTGTAAAGGAACTTTTTTTTATTAAACCTATAGCATCAAATTTTCTGCTTCTAACATCTATATCATTGGTATATATATTATTTGTCATATTACCAGTATATTGTTTACTTTCATAAACTATATTTTTTTCACAAGATATGATAAAAACAAACAATAATGAAATAATTAATAATTTATTCATTACTAAAAAACCCTACCATTTTTAATATATAATTAAAACAATAAATTTCAATTATATTTTTTTACTAAATAATATAATTTAACTATGTCGGAAAATAAAACAAATAAAATAATGTTTGATAAAATTAAAAATATTAAATTATCCTTGACTTAAATTTTTATTTATGATAGCATAGATTTTATATGTTCGTATATAGAATATTATTTTAATTAAGGAGTAATTTTATGGCTGTAAAAGTAGCAATAAATGGTTTTGGACGTATTGGTCGTCTAGTTTTTCAGGCATTAGTAGAACGTGGTTTATTAGGTAAAGAGATAGATGTAGTAGGTGTTGTTGATGTTAGTACTGATGCTAAATATTTTGCTTATCAATTAAAATATGACTCAGTTCATGGCAGAATGAAAGCTGATATAACAACTGAAGGCGAAGATGTATTAGTAGTAAACGGCAACAAAATTAAATGTATCGGTGCTACTAAAGAATTAAAAGACCTTCCTTGGAAAGATTTAGGTGTTGAATATGTAATCGAATCTACTGGTCTTTTCACTGATAAAGAAAAAGCTGAAGGTCACATAGCTGCAGGTGCTAAAAAAGTTATTATATCTGCTCCTGGTAAGGGTGATTTAAGAACTTTCGTTTATGGTGTTAACCATGAAGAATATGACCCTTCTAAACATCATGTAGTATCAAATGCTTCTTGTACTACTAACTGTTTAGCTCCACTAGTACATGTACTTCTTAAAGAAGGTATCGGTATAGAAACAGGTCTTATGACTACTATTCACTCTTATACAGCTACTCAAAAAACAGTAGATGGTCCTTCTAAAAAAGACTGGAGAGGTGGACGTGCTGCTGCTGTGAACACTATACCATCTACTACTGGTGCTGCTAAAGCTGTTGGTGAAGTTTTACCAGTTACTAAAGGTAAATTAACAGGTATGAGTTTCAGAGTTGCTACTCCAGATGTATCTGTTGTAGACTTAACTTTCAGAAGTGAAAAAGATACTTCTATTGAAGAAATCGATGCTTTAATGAAAAAAGCTTCTGAATCTTATATGAAAGGTGTTTTAGGTTATTGTAATGAAGAATTAGTATCTAGCGATTTCATACATGATAATAGAAGCTCTATTTACGATTCTTTAGCTACAGTTCAAAACAACTTAAAAGGTGAGAAAAGATTCTTCAAAATCGTTTCTTGGTATGATAATGAATGGGGTTATTCTAACAGAGTAATTGATTTATTATTATATATGTACAACAAAAAATAATAATAAGTTATAATAATTAATTTATTAGGCTATAATAAGGGTGCATAATATTAAATTATAGCACCCTTTAAATTTTTAATAAGTATAAAAATTAAAAGGATGTAAAAATGAAAAAATCAGTAAAAGATATAGATATTAAAGGCAAAAAAGTCATAATGAGAGTTGACTTCAATGTGCCTCTTGATAAAGAAACTAGCTCTAAAATTACAGACACTACAAGAGTAGATGCTGCTATGCCTACTATTGAGTATATTCTCTCTCAGGGTGCTTCTCTTATACTTATGAGCCATTTAGGAAGACCAAAAGGCGAAGCTAATCCTAAATATTCTCTAAAACCTGTTTATGATTATTTAAAAACTAAACTCCCTAACAATAAAGTTATTTTTGCTAATGATTGTATAGGTGATGAAGTAAAAAAACTTGCTTCTGAATTAAAGTCAGGAGATGTATTACTTCTTGAAAACTTAAGATATCATGCTGAAGAAGAGAAAAATGATGCAGCATTTTCAAAACAATTAGCTGAGTTAGCTGATGTTTATGTTAATGATGCATTTGGTACAGCACACAGAGCACATGCTTCTACTGCTGGTATAGTATCTGCTAAAGCTGGAATGCCTGCTGTTGCTGGTTTCTTAATGGAGAAAGAGATACAGTATTTGGGTGATGCTGTTGCTAACCCTGCTCGTCCTTTTGTTGCTATAATTGGTGGGGCTAAAGTTTCTTCTAAAATATCTGTACTTAAAAACTTACTCAACAAAGTTGATACTTTAATTGTTGTAGGCGGTATGGCTTATACTTTCTTTAAGGCTAAAGGATTAGAAATAGGTGCTTCTTTATGCGAAGATGATTATATTTCTACAGCTAAAGAGATTATGGATAAGGCTAAAGAATTAAACAAAACTTTATATTTGCCTGTTGACAATGTTATTGCTGATAAATTCGACAATGATGCTACTATAAAAGTTGTAGATTCTACTGCTATACCTGCTGGCTGGATGGGTATGGACGTTGGACCTAAAACTTTAACAGAAATTGAAGGTATACTTAAAAATGCTAAAACAGTTGTTTGGAATGGACCATTAGGTGTATTTGAAATGGCTAATTTTGCTAAGGGTACTTTTGAGGTGGCTAAGTTTATTGCTAATTCTGGAGCTGTAAGTATTATTGGTGGTGGCGACAGTGTATCTGCTGTTAATAAATCTGGTGTTGCTGACAAGATGACTCACGTATCTACAGGAGGCGGTGCTTCTTTAGAGTTCCTTGAAGGAATAGAATTACCTGGTATCGCTGTATTACAAGATAAATAATAATTGTTTTTAATATAAAATAAAAAGCCTCTGATAGTTTTTTAATTATCAAAGGCTTTTTTATTATTTCTTAATTAATCAAAATAATTTTTATTTTTCAATTAGCCATTCATCGCCATATTGTTTTACTTCTAAAATTAAAAACTTACCCATATCATTATTACTAATGCATAAAACATCATCAGAATAAATTGTTATATCATCAAGTTTCATTTGATTATTTATAATATCAAGATAATAATCAATATCCTGAGTTGCCAAAAACCAGTCAGCATCTATACCTTCTGGAGCTCCGTCGCTTTGCTTATTTTCTTCCAAATTATTTTTTATTTCCTCAAAACTATTCTCTAAACTCTTGATGTAGTTATCAGAAAAATATCCTGACTCTCTAAACTTAGATATATAATCATTAGCATTGCCCATATTAACTTCATAATATCCGCCATTTTCAAAATTAAACTCAACTATTTTATTGAAAACAGAATTAATATCATCATAATTTTGAGCATACCATTTACAAGCATTATAATATGCTTTCTCTTTAGTGCTTTTATCGTTAGAATCTATTTGCTCAGGAGATTTTTTATATATACCAGTAAATCCATAGCTTCCGTTAGGCTCTGTTACCATAATAGTATTAGCATTTATAGGCTGAATTGATATAATATAACCACCATCAGCCCCCACAATCTCTTCATAATCTAAAGTATTGGCACCTATAGCACAATAAGGTTCAACATATTGATTTTCTTCTAATATCATTTTACTTGTATCTGTACTTTGAATATTAGTTACTGTTTGTCCGTTTTCATTTGTTATTATATTAATGGCATATAAATAAAAACTCTCATCATCATTTTTATTTAACTCAATAGAAGCATTATTGTTTGAATATATACCGTCAAAATTATAATTATTAATATCCCCTACTTCTTCTGCTTTATAGTCTGATTTATTTATTAATATGCCTTCCTGTCTTTCATTATATTTATCAAAAGTTACATCAGCTTTATTCTCATAAGGAAAATTATCAAAGTTAGGATTCTCTTTTACTTCTCTGTAATAATAATTAGAATAATAATTTTCTCTTTCCCATTTAGTAATTATAGTTTCAATAGGGTCACTTTCATATCCAACATAATTATCTTCATAAAGAATGCCGTCTTTTACAGAAAAACCTTTATAATTCGTAGCAATATTACTTGGTCCTTTTTCGTATCTATCTTGTATATTATAAAGCTCATAATAATAAGCATTAGTGCTGTCTAAAGAAGATTCAAATATGTAATTTTTATCTTCTCTGTAATCTCCAGAATTAAATACATACTCTATATCACCATTATCTTTGAAAGTATATTTAGCTCTGCCGCTTATAACTATTTTATTTTTTACCTTCTCCAAAAATGCAGCATCTGACTGTGATAATATTTTTGTTGCAGGTATAGTTTCGTTTGACTCTATAGATTCATTTTTGTTTATATTATTAGTATCTGTTTTATTTCCGCATTGAATGATAACTAAAGATATTATTGTAACTAATAAAAATATTCTCTTCATGATAATTTCTCCATTAATATTTTATATAATATTATTCTATTATAATCAATATAAACTTTTTAAATAAATATGTTGACTTTAGTTTTTGAATAACAATATTTTACTTATTTCTCATTTCATCATAATTTTTTGTCATTATGTTATACCAATAATCTAATTTATCATTATCATCGCCTTCTATATCTTTGAAGTAGAAAGGTTTTAAAAATCTTATCTTTATTTTCTTAAATGGTCTTAACACAAAACTTCTAGCCTTCATAATATCTCTTGTTCCATATATAACAACAGGAAGCACAGCTACATCTTCACATCTCTCGGCAATTTTTAATATACCTCTTTTTGGTTTTTTAATCTCTCCGTCTTTGCTTCTAGTACCCTCTGGATATATGATTATGCTAGTTTTTGATTTTAGCCTATCTTCCATATCATCTATAGATTTTGCCGCCCCTATAGTACCCCTCTTTACAAATATATAATTAGCCACACTCATACCAAAACCAACCATAGGTACTTTGCCGTAGGTATCTTTAGAAACAAAAGCAAACATACCCTTAAATATTGCAAAACAACAAAATATGTCAAAAGCACTTTGATGATTTGGAGTAATTAGATAAGTTTTTTTATAATCATAATTCTCTATGCCTTCAATATCAAAAGAGATAAAGGCACTTTTCATTAAAAAAGTTCCCCAGAGCTTTGCTATATTATGAGTAATTTTTATTGAAAGACTCTTACTAAAAGGTCTTACTAAAATAAATAAAATCAAAGCTATTATAAATAAAATAATAGTAAAAAGTACATTTAATAAAATATAAAATAAGCTAAATATAATCATAGCAAAGAGTTTAATATAAATAAAAAAATTATCAATAGCCTAAATTATTATTTTTTGTATTATTGATGCAAAATATAAAATCATCATCTTGTAACACTTTGAAAACCCCAGCCTAAAAAAGTTTTCCATTTTTCATCATCAATATTTGAAGCATTAGGCACTTTCAAAGTTTTGAGTTGTGTACAAGCAACAAATATATCTTTTCCTACAGTTGTTACATCATTTGGAGTTTTTCCTAAATAAGTGAGCGTAGTTAAAGATGATGATGCTGAAAATGAAAGATTTCCTATAGTAGTTAAAGAAGCTGGAAGAGTTAAAGTTACTAATCCAGAATTTGCAAAAGCACTAGCTTCTATAGTAGTTACAGAGTTTGGTATTGTTAGCTCTTTTAATGATGACGCTCCAAGAAATGCACTATCTCCTATTGTTTTAAGAGAATTGCCTAATGTTAATTTTTCCAATTTAGTACATTGCAAAAAAGCGTCCTTTTCTATAGATGTTACAGAGTTTGGCATTGTTAGTTCTCTCAAAGAAGATAACATATGAAAAGCATAAGATTTTATAACTGTTATTTTATTTTCTGGAAATACAAAAGTAAATATTACATCTTCTTGAGAACCAATGCCTTCAGCAAACATATAACCTTTTATACTGCTATCGTTATAATCAATACCGCTTATATCTATGATTATATTATTAAAATAAAGTTTTTTAGCCACTGTGTAAACTAAAAAAGCAAGAGAAGTATCCTGAGAATATGAGCTTTTTGCTGTTCCTTTAAGTATTACTTTATATATGCCTTTTTCTTGAAAATATAATTTCAAGTTTTCTTCTATTTGTTTAGTTATAGCAGTATCATCTTGAGAAATATCTACGCCATATTTTCTTATCTCTTCTTCTGTAGCAGGAGGGATAATATTTTGATTATTATCTTCTTCTTGTTTATTATTTTCCGCACTAATAGGATTAGAACAAGAAACTACAACTAAAAAACATAATACTATTGATATAATATTTTTAAGCATATATACACCCTCAATTTATTCATGTTGTTTGACTTCAGTAAAATTACATCCTAAGAAGTTCTTCCAAGTATTATAATCTGGATTAGGAACATTTGGAAGTATTAAAATTGTAAGATTATCGCAATACAAGAATGAATCACTTTGATAATTTATATCATTAGGAGAAGTACCTAAATAAATAAGCGTCTTTAAATTACGAGAAGTATTAAAAGCCGAGGATTTTATTTCTTTTACAGATGCTGAAATAGTTAGTTTTTCTAAATGAAAATTAGCAAAAGCACTTTCTCCTATTGATATTACAGAATCTGGTATTATTAATTCTCTTAATGATTGTAAATATACAAAAGCATAATCTCCTATAGTTTGCAGCTTATTATCTAATACAAGAGTTTTTAATGAATAAATACCCTGAAAAGCCCTATATTCTATTGATACAACAGAATTAGGTATTGTTAGTGAATCTACATTATCTAAATTTAAAAATGAACGTTGTCCTATAGTTTTTATTTTATCATCTGGAAATACAAAGCTTAATCTTTTTTTGCTTACTCCTCCGCTTGAAAACATTCCTTCGGTTATAGTTCCGTTTTGAAAATCAATATTTTTAGTGTCTATTGTTATATTATCAGCATTAATTTTTTCTGCTACTTTTATAGTTAAAGCTGCAAGAGAAGAGTTTACTTTTAGCATATAATTTTTAGGAACACCTTTAAATATTACTTTATATGAAGATTTTTCATTATAATATTCTTGCAATTTTTCTTCTATTTGTTTAGATATTTCTGCATCATCTTGTGAAATATCTATACCATACTTTTGTGCTTCTTCATCTAAAACGGGGGGCGTTACTGTAGAGCCGCCAGTTTGTCCTGAATCTCCGCCGTTTCCTATGTCTACATTATTTCCGCTATCTGGATTATTTGGGCTAGAACATGACACTGCAAATAAAAAAGATAATAATAATACAATTTTTTTATACATAAATCCTCCAAAATAAATCACTTCTGTTTAACTGTAGTGAATTTTCCTCCTAAAAAAGTTTTCCATTTCTCATCATTAGGATTTGTAGCATTAGGAACTATTAACGTTGTAAGACTAGTACAATTATCAAATATACCGCTTCCTTTAGTTATTATATCATCTGGAGTTTTACCTAAATATGTAACAGTAGTTAAAGAGGATGCACTATCAAATGCATTATTACCAATAGATTTTACTGATGCTGGTATAGTTAACTCTTTTAATGATTGACAATATATAAATGCTCCATCTCTTATAGTTTCTAAATTATCTCCAAATGTTATTTTTTCTAAATTTAAACAACTTTGAAAAGCATAAGCACCTATTGTATTTACAGAATTAGGTATATTTATTTCTTTTATAGCATACAACAAGAAAAATGCATAAGAATCTATAGTTTTAATTTTATATATAGGAAATATAAAATTAAGAGGTATTTTCACAAGGTCTCCTCCTAAAAACATAAAACTACTTACAGCATTATTTTTAAAATCAATATTACTAATATCTACATCTACAGAATTAGCACCAACTGTGTTAGCAGCATTAAAAATTAAATATGCAAGTGATTTCGTTGTAGAATTAAAACCATAATCTTTTGGAATACCTTTTAATATTACCTTATAACTTCCTTTTTCATCAAAATATAATTTTAAATTTGATTCTAATTGACTAGCTATAACATCATCATCTTGAGAAATATCTATTCCATACTTTTCTAATTCACCAGGAGGCGTAACAGTTTCAACTTTATTTGTATCACCTGTTTGATTTGTATTTGGACTATTTGGATTTGAACAAGCTATTACAAATAAAAAAGAAAATATTATTAATACAATTTTTTTATACATTATTAATCCTAAATAAAATTACCTTTGTTTAACTGTAGTAAAATTACCGCCCAAAAAGTTTTTCCATTCATCGTAATTTGGATTTTGAACATTTGGCAATATTAAAGTTTGAATACTAGTATAACCTTTAAATACATCTCCATTATGTTTTATAGCATCAGGCTTTGTTCCCAAATAAGTAACAGTAGTTATAGAATCTCCAAATGGTTTTGTACCTAAATAATTAACAGATGCAGGTATAGTTATTTCACTTATTGGACAATAAGAAAAAGCATAATCCCCTATATATTCAAGTTTACTGTCAGCACCAAATGTTACTTTTTCAAGTTTGTAATCTGTCTGAAAAGCGGCAGCTCCAATACCAATAACAGAATCTGGTATTGTTATTTCTTTTAAAAAATTGTTAATAAGATAAAAAGCATTTCTTTCTATAATTCTTATAATATTTTCTGGAAATTTAAAAGTTATCGTATAATAACCAGAACCAGAATATCCTTGAAACATTTTATATTTTATTTTTCTCTCATTAAAATAAATATTGCTAATATCTATTTCTATATTTATACTTTTAAATTTATATAATCTTTCTGCAACTTCTATTACTAACTTTGTAAGAGAATTTTTCTGCATATATTCAGCTTTTGGTGTTCCTGTAAATATTACTTTATATGATTGTTTATCACTATAATATGCCTGCAATTTCTCTTCTATTTGTTTAGATATTTCAGTATCTTCTTGAGAAATGTCTATTCCATACTTTATTGCTTCTTCATCTAAAACAGGCAAAGGCGGGGCTATTTCAGTCCAAGGTATATCTGTACTTCCTCCATCTCCCGTATTTCCAGAATCGCCGCCGCTTCCAGAATTACCACCATCACTTCCAGAGCCTCCTCCGTTTACTATATCTCCATCACTTCCGCTATTCGGACTGCTTGGGCTTGAACAAGAAATTGCTATTAAAAAACATAATAATAATACAATTTTTTTATACATAAACTCTCCAAAAAAATTATTATTCTTTTCTTACATCTGTAAATTTACCGCCCAAAAAGTTTTGCCATTTACTTTTAAGGGCTTCAGTAGTTGTTTCAGGAGCATTAGGCACTATTAAGCTTGAAAGTTTATCACAATATAAAAAAGCATCATTATTTTGTATAGTATCTGGAGAAGTACCATTGTAAACAACTGTTGTCAAACTAGGACAGCTTACAAATGCCATACTTCCTATTGACTTCACAGAAGCAGGTATAGTTATTTTTTCTACATATTCACTTTGAGCAAATGCCCCAGTTCCTATTGATGTTACAGATTCTGGTATTAGTAATTCTTTTAAATATTCTATACCAATAAAAGCTTGCTCACCTATTGATACAATGCTATTGCCTAATATTAATTTTTCTATATTTGCTGAATACTGAAACGCTGTATTACCTATTGTAATTACAGAATCAGGTATTCTTATTTCTTTCGTATTATGCTCCCAATCAAAAGAGTCCATTTCTATAGTTTTTATCTTATTTTCTGGAAATCTAAAATTGATAACTACATTTTCCGAATTCTCAATAACTTCTCCAGAGAACATACCGGTTTTTACAGAGCCATCTTGAAAATTAATATTTTTTATATCCAACTCTATATTCATAGAAGAACTAACTTTTAATGCTGCTTCTAAAGTTAAAATATATAAAGATTTATTGCTATTTTGACTATAACTATCTTTAGGAGTTCCTGTTAATATTACTCTATAAGAACCCATTTCATCATGATAGGCTTTTAAATTCGCCTCTATTTGTTTGCTTATTTCTTCATCTGCCTGACCTATATCTATACCGTATTTTTTAATCAATTCTTCTTCTGTAGGTGTTGTAATTGGCGGTGGTACTGTAGAGCCTCCATCTCCATTATTATCGTTATTAGGATTACTCGGACTTGAACACGAAATTGTAAATAAAAAACACAATACCACTAATAATACAATTTTTTTATACATGCATAACCTCTCATATTTACTCAAACTTTACATAATGTTACTTAGAATAACATTATATATAATATAACAATATATTTTTTAAAATGTTGTAGTTTTTTTGAAAAAATTTAATAATCTCTTTCTATTGTTTCTGCTATAGAATCATTAGTATAAGGCAAATCAAAATAATCAACTACTTCAGAAGTGATATTATCATAAACTACTATATTTACACCATTAGTTGTCTCTCTTAAATTGCTCCTGCTTATAAGTATTCTGTTTCCGCTGTCAATCGCTAAATCATTATACTTATTAAGCTCTTTATGATAAATATAATTAGTTTCACCCATTGAAGAAAATACAAGCTTATTTTTATCTATAACATAAGAAGCATTATTAGTATACATTTCATTTGTTATATTAAAATTGGAATACAAACTCTTTACAACATTATCATTAGTGGAATACTCACCAAGCATATTTATAACTATAATATAATCATTAAGATTAGTGATTTTTTCTATATAATCATAAATATTATCTATATCCCTTAAACCCATATCATAAACTTTATTATACTCATATAAAGCATTTCTCTCCCAAGTATAATAGTTTGTATCGCCTCTTCTATCTGGCAAATCAAAATTATCTTTTAAATATTTACCCAAAAAAGAAGTATATTTCTGAACACCCTTATAATTTAAATGCCCAGAGTCATTATAATCCCTCCAAAAATCTAAATCATAATCATCATAATAATGATTGAAATTCATAAAAGGAACATCATACTCTTTTGCAATTTTCCCCACTCTATTAAAATGCATTGCCTCATCATCAGTCATAGGAAAAGGAGAAGCTATCACAACAATAGGGATATTATTTGTTTTCGCTAACTCCAATATTTTTCTGTAATAAGTTTCCTGTTGCTCTAACAAAGGCATACTATCTTTAATATTTTTTATATTAGGCTTTTTTACAGGAAATGTTTTATTATGAAATGAATAGCCTTTAAAATATTTATAATGATTATAATTATTTGCATAAGGCACAAAATCTTCTGGTTTTAAATCTTTGTATCTGTTATGATATCTATACATAGGGTTAATAAACTCATCAAACCTTTCTGCTGCTGTTATTTTGAGAGAGTTTATTCTATTTTCTGACCATTTTAATGCATAAGTGGCTGCTACTATCTGATAATCTACAACATTAGTTCTGCTTGCCGCTACAATATAAGACTCTAATGCAATTAATTTAGGCTTCTGATATTTTAATACTTCTACTAAATAATGATAAGTACTCCAAATAGGCTGACTTCCAGAGGTGAAATTATAGGCCGCAATTCCATATTCATTATAAAGTATGGCAGGATTAACATTATAATGCACATGACTGCTTCCCAAAAATATTACATCTATAGAATTGGTTTTCTGTTCATAAAAACTGTCGCCTTGATATATACCATTCTCATTTTTAAATCTTAATGCTCTGCTTGAAAACCAAAGCAATGTAATAAATATAGCTATAAAGCAAATAATTTTTATAGTGTTTTTTATCATTTTACAAACAACCTATTAATTTTTTTTATTATTTATCAAGTAATCAACTACATTATAATAATTATAAAAAACTACATTCAAATAAAAACATATCACATTTATCATTAACTGCAATTTCCTTTTCAAAAGAAGAAAATGTTTTAACTTGAGTAAATCCAACTTCTTTTAAATACTTCTCCATTTCACCATATTTATAAAGGTGCGTCTGAAAATCCATAAACTCACTTTGAATCAATTCAGCATTATTATACATCTCATAAATTGACGGCGAGAATTGAGTTTGAGTTTGTTCTTCATAATAATTTTTTGATTTAAGCACTATTTCAAAATTTTCTTTTGTTTTGACAGATACAGCAATATTATAATCATTATCATCTATACATCTATTTTTTATTGTATCAACTGCAAAAACAAATTTACCCGTTTTACAAAGCCAGTTTTTTATTCTTGTTAGGATTTGTTTGCAAATATCAATATCTGTAAACAATGATACTGAACCTGAACTAATAAATATATAATCAAATTTCTCTTTCGGAGAATATTTCATAATATCAGTATGAATTGTCTTTGCATCAGGAAATTTTAATTTTAGTTTTTGCAGCATTTCATTAGACATATCTATTCCTATTATGTCAAACCCTCTTTCTATAAATGGAATAAAAAATCGTCCGCTTCCGCATAAAGGCTCTAAAATCTTTTTACCTTTTTCAGCATAAGATAAATAAAAGTTTAATTCATCTTCAGGTGCTTTTTTATGTAGTATCTCATACATTTCAGTACAAAGACTGCCATAATAATTTTTTTTAACTTCACTCATTTTTATAATTCCTAAAATTGGAAATATATAAATTGCTTAGGGTCAAAACCCGCTCCATATTTTCCATATATTATTATAAAAAATAATAAGAAAAATATTGCTGCCCATCTAAAATATAAACATTGATTCTTCAAAAACATATAAATTGTTTCTTTCTTTATATATTTTATTAAATCAACTAAAAACAAAACCACCAAAGATATTATAAGTATATTCATTTCAAAACGGTCTAAACCAAGCTTATATAATGAACCGTCAAATATACGCCATAAATCTATTTTAGTAAACATTCTCTGTATATAGTAAAAAGCATCATGTATAGTTTCAGCTCTAAAAAATATCCAAGCCAAATCCACTATTATAAATGTAATAATCACTTCAAGCAATTTAAAACTAAAACTTTTCACTTTTACATTAAGCTTATTTAAAATATTATTTTTGAATTTTGATGTAATATCTTCTATTAAATAGCATACACCATGAATAGCACCCCAAGCTATAAAAGTAAAATTAGCCCCGTGCCAAAGTCCGCTTACTAAAAAAGTTATTAATATATTTATGCTTCTTCTAAACTTTGAACATCTGTTTCCGCCCAAAGGTATATATAGATAATCCCTAAACCAAGTAGACAACGATATATGCCACCTGCCCCAAAACTCTTTTATGCTTCTTGCAAAATAAGGAGTGTTGAAATTCTCCATTAAATCTATTCCCATAATTTTAGCAGTTCCTATTGCTATGAGCGAATAACTTGCAAAATCGCAGTATATCTGTACAGCAAAAAGCAATGCTGATAATAATAATTCACTTGTATTATAAATATAATATCTGTTAAATACAGTATCCACTAATATAGAGGCTCTGTCTGCTATCACCATCTTTTGAAAATAACCAAAAAGCATTAAA
>NZ_SRZM01000369.1 GCF_019402445.1 Brachyspira pilosicoli | reverse complement strand
TTTTTAATACTTTTGTATATTTGGCAGCTCATACTTCTAATGCCACTAATATGTCTTTGATAGCAACATTATCCCCTATTATAATCGCTTTGATAAGTAGAGTTCTATGGAAAAAACATTTAAGCAAAGCTCAAAAACAAGGATTATTTATAATTATTTTAGGTGTTATTATATTACTCACTAAAGGAAGCATAGAAGTTATTAGCAAATTAAAATTTTCTATAGGCGATTTATATATGATTTTCGCTGTAATATTATTTGCAGTATATACTCTAACATTAAGGGTTAAACCAAAAGACTTCCCTCAAACAACTTTTTTCTATCTCATGGTAGCAATAGGGCTTATTCCGTTAGCAATATTAATGATTCCTAAATATATTAACAATCAAGCACATATTCTAAACTTTAATTCTGCTATTGTGCTTATATATATTGGTATATTTCCTTCAGCTTTGGGATTTATATTTTGGAATATAGCAGTATCCAAAATAGGTGCAATGAAAGCAAGCATAATATATGATTCTGTGCCTTTTTTCTCTACAGTTGGTGCTATTATTTTACTTCATGAAAAACCATATATAGCACAAATAATAGGCGGAGTTTTAATATTACTTGGAATCATATATTCATCTCTTGCTGATAATAATAAAAAAATAATTACGAAATAATTTTATGTATTGATTTTTCTATTATATCCATTTTCTCTTCATATGCATTAGTATTTTCTATTCTCTGAATGCCGTCATAAGCCTGCCATAATGATACTAAAGATATATAATCTTCATCTCTATCTTCTTCTTTATAGTTACCATACACAATAGATGAAAGTACGCATTCAAAATCACTAGTTATTGACTTATATATATTTATTGCCTTTTCATTATCATCAATCTCTTCAAAACAAATTGCTGTTTTTATCAAATCAGGTCCAATCAATGCCCTATAGTCTTGCATAACATTAGCAGTAATATAACTTTTATAATGCATAACCTCTGCCCTGCTTCTAGCATCTCCTGCCATCTCTGAAAATAAAGCAAGTACATCGAAAATATTTCTATACACAGAGGAAGATTTTATTGTATTCATTTTATCTTTCTCAAAATTAGATACCAAATTATGCGATATTACAGATATAGATTCATAAATATATTTTATTATTATATTTAATTCATCTTGATACTTACCAAAATATAAAGCAAAAATAAATCTTACAAAATCCCCATATAGTAAAGCATTATTTATATTCGTATCGAAAGAGATATTTTTAATAGAGTTAATAGTTTTATTTTTAAATAATTCATCTATAACTTTTATCACACTCCCATCATCATAATAATGAAGCTTTGAATATTCCGATACAAATAACTCTATAGCATTAAGCTTTCTTTTATTATTATCTGCACTAAACTCTCTTAAATAAGATTCTATAGTTGATTTAGCCAAAAAAGTATTTGAAGAAGATATTGCTTTTAATATATCAGAATATTCTCCCTCAAATAACTCTTTTTTTAATTTTATTATATCTTCATTAATCATACAAATTAATCTCTTATATCATTAAATATATCTTTTAATGTAATTTTTTTTAATTTATCTTCCATAGCCTTTTGAATAATTTCAAGCTTTGGCAGTAATGCTGAAGTAATTTTTTTTCCAACTGGGCATTTTTGGTTTGGATTTTCATGAAAACCAAATAGATTGTCATCATCTAAACTTTCTACAGCATTAAATATATCAAGCAATGTAATATTTTCTATTTTTCTATTTAATGAAATGCCGCCAGTACCTCTTTTTACTGTGATGATATTTGCTTTTTGCAACTGTATTAAAATATTTCTTATTATAACAGGATTAACATTAACACTGCATGAAATAAAATTAGAAGTCATTTTCTCATCTTTAAAATAAAGAATACAAATGAGAGTATGTATTGCTATTGTAAACCTTGAACTAATCTTCATAAGAACATCCTTAAATAAAATTATAATATATTTATTTCATTAATGCAAGAAAAATATTGTAATACTTGACATTACATTAAAACAATATATCATTGTAATAACAACTATTACAATAGAGGGGCATTCATGGATAAACTATTATTTTTAATAGACTTTCTTATAAAAGAAAAAAATTATAGCTATGATGAAGATTTAAATAAGGCTATAAAAGAAAATGATGAAGAAAAATTATATAATTATTTTAGATGTTTAATGAATATAAGAAGCCCAGATAATATAAGCGAAGAATACTTAAAAATAGAAGATGAATATTTGCAAGATAGACTTAAAAATAAAAGAATAACAAGTATAGATGATATAAAACCTATAAAGGATAATTTATATATATGGCAAGGCGACATAACAACTCTAAAAATAGAGACGATAGTAAATGCTGCTAACTCTGCTATGCTTGGTTGTTTTGTTCCGCTTCACAAATGCATAGATAATGCAATACATAGTGCATCAGGAACTAGATTAAGACTCTATTGCAATGATATTATGAAAGGAAACCTTGAAAAAACAGGAGGTTGCATCATAACACCTGCATTCAATCTTCCTAGTAAATATATTTTGCATACAGTAGGCCCCATAATAAAAGATGAAGTTTCAAAAAATGATGAAGAGCTTTTATACAAATGTTATAAGTCTTGTTTAGAAACAGCTAAAAACAATAATATAAAAAGTATAGCTTTCTGTTCAATATCCACGGGAGAGTTTAGGTTTCCAAATGAACTTGCTAGCTCTATAGCAGTTAAAGCAGTGAGAGATTTTTTAGAGAATACTGAATACAATATAAAAATAGTATTCAATGTATTTAAAGATTTAGATTATAAACTTTATAACAATATTTTAAATAATTAGAAGGTAAAAAATATGAATGAACAATTAAATGATATTGAATTAACAGAAAAATTAAAATTAGCTATAGAAAAATCAGACTATATATTAATAGGAGCAGGTGCCGGACTTTCTGCCTCTGCAGGTTTTTTATACTCTGGAAAAAGATTTGATGATAACTTTATGGAATACAAAGATAAATACGGCTTAACAGACATGTATAATGCAGGCTTTTACAACTACCCTACTTTAGAAGACTTTTGGGGATTTTTTTCTCTTTTTGTTTATATTAATAGATATGATATTCCGGCAGATGAAACTCATTTAAATCTTTTAGACATAGTAAAAAATAAAAATTATTTTGTAATTACAACAAATGTTGATGGAAGATTTGAAGCAGCTGATTTTGATAAAGATAGACTATTTAAAGTTCAGGGAGATTTTTCTCTTTTTCAATGCTCTATACCATGCAGGCAGGAAACTTTCTACAATGAAAAATATATAAGAGAAATGATAAAACACAGAAAAGAAATGAAAATACCTTCTGAACTTATACCTAAATGTCCTTATTGCGGAGCTAATATGTCAATGAATCTAAGAACCGATGATACATTTGTTCAAGATAAAAATTGGTATAAAGCTAAAGATAAATATCAATCTTTCTTGAATGAATCTAAAGATAAAAATATTTTGTTTTTGGAATTGGGTGTAGGATTTAATACTCCTGCTATAATAAAATATTCTTTTTGGAGAATGGCTTTAAAAAATAAAAACTCAATTTATGCCTCTATTAATTTAAAAAATGTTTTATCTGTTCCAGATTTAAAAGAACGTTCTATATGCATAGATGATGATATATCCAAAGTATTAAAATATATAAAAAACAAATAATTTTAGTTGTAATACTTGACATTACAACTAAAATATGTTATTATAATTGTAATAATAGCTATTACAACTTCTTTAATTAAAGAAAAATATTTTATATAAAAAAGGAGAATAAAAAATGAAAATTGCAATAATAGCAGCAAATGGAAGAGCTGGAAAATTAATTATGAATGAGGCATTAGAAAGAGGATTAGATGTTACAGCTATAGTAAGAGATAAAACAAAAATCAATAATTCAAAAGTAAAAGTTATAGAAAAAGATTTATTTAATTTAACAAAAGATGATTTGAAAGAATTTGACACTGTAATGAGTGCATTTGGAATATGGGAGGAAAAAGAACTTGATAAGCATTCATTAGTTATGGAGCATTTATGTAACATACTTGCAAACACAAATATTAGATTAATGGTGATAGGAGGAGCAGCAAGTTTGTATGTCAATAAAGAACATACTATGATATTAAAAGATACTCCTAATTTTCCAGATATTTTTATGGGGGTGGCTGTGAGTTCTATTAAAGCATTTGATATATTAAAAAGCAAAAAAGATGTTTTATGGACTTATGTATCACCTTCTGCAGATTTTCAAGCTGAGGGAGAGAAAACAGGAAAATATAATATAGGTCATGACGAATTATTAGTTAATTCTAAAGGTGAAAGCTGTATTAGCTATGCTGATTATGCTATAGCTTTTGTTGATGAAATACAGAATAAAAAATATTTAAATCAAAGAATAACATTCTGTTCAAAATAAAAAAACAATAATATAAATATAAATATAAATATAAAGCGTATAAAAGATTATTTCCTTTATACGCTTTTATTTCTAATTTTCTTTAATTAAATTAATTATCTTTACTGTCTTTACCATGGCAATGCTTATATTTCTTACCGCTTCCGCAAGGGCAAGGGTCGTTTCTGCCTATTTTGTTTGTCATTTTTACTTGGGCCTGTGCTATTTTTGGCTTAGCATTTTGATTGTTATTATCCATTGCACTAGCACTGCTCTTCTCTTCAACTCCGCCATCAAAAGCACTTTCTCTTTCTGTGTTATTAAATGCATTAGGCATTATTCTCACTCTCATTAAAAGATTAATAAGCTCATTATGAATAACATCCATAGTAGCTACAAACATCTTATAGCCTTCAAGTTTATATTCTGTAAGAGGGTTTTTCTCTGCATACCCTCTAAGCCCTATACCCTCTCTTAAACTGTCCATAGCAAATAAATGGTCTTTCCATCTATTATCTATAATTGAAAGGAAAATATTTTTCTCTACTTCTCTGAATATCTTTTCATCTACTTCGAGAGATTTTTTTCTATATGCTTCTAATAATATGTTTGTAAGATTTTTTATTGCATTTTCAACTCCGCCTTCAACAGTTTTGTTTGCTGCATCTTCATCTATACCAATCAAATAACTGTTAAGCCATTTTGTTATCTCCATAGGATCAACAGTTTTTTTACCGTCTGCTATCTCTCTAACTGTAGAATCAGTTACATCAGAAATAATCTCTTCTATTCTTGGCGAAATATCATCAGAATAAAGTATATAATCCCTCTCAGCATAAACCGCCATACGCTGTTGATTCATAACATCATCATACTCGAGCAAATGCTTTCTTATATCGAAGTTTCTGCCCTCAACTTTTCTCTGAGCATTTTCAATAGATTTGTTAAGCCACTTGTGTCCAAGCTCTTCTTCTTCACCCATACCCATAGCAAGCATCATGCTAGAAACTCTCTCTCCACCAAAAAGCCTCATCAAGTCATCTTCAAGCGATAAGAAAAATACACTTAAACCAGGGTCTCCCTGTCTTCCGCTCCTACCGCGAAGCTGATTGTCAATACGTCTAGCCTCATGCCTTTCACTACCTATAACATGCAAACCGCCAGCCTTTAATACAGCCTCTTTATCAATCTTAGACTTTTCATTTATTTGTGTGATTCTATCTACCTTCTCAAGCATCTCTAAAGCATTGTTTTTTTCAGCTAACTCTCTAGCCTCATCAAGCTTACCCGCAATAACAAATCTTACAAAAGCTTCTTTATAAAGGTCTATAGATTTTATTTTTTGATTTAACTCTTCTTTTTTGTAAGGGTCCCTCTCTTTAAATGCCCTATCTCTCATTATTGTAAGTATTTGCTCTATCTCAGAAACACCCTTAGCAATAGGGTTACCTCCAAGAACAATATCCGTACCACGACCTGCCATGTTTGTAGCAAGTGTAACAGCACCAGGCTCTCCTGCTTGTGCTATTATCTGAGCTTCTCTTGAGTGGTTTTTAGCATTAAGTACTTCGTGAGTAATTTTATGTCTTTTAAATACTTTGGATAATTCTTCGTTCATCTCAACAGACACTGTACCAACTAGTACTGGCTTTCCTGCATCTTGAAGCTCTTTAATATATTTTGCTAATGCCTCAAATTTTGCCTTTCTTGTTCTATATATTCTGTCTGATAAATCCTGTCTTGCTATAGGTTTATTTGTAGGAATAACTGCAACATCTAGCTTATATATTTTATAAAACTCTTCTGCCTCTGTTTCAGCAGTACCAGTCATACCAGAAAGTTTTGGATACATTCTAAAATAGTTTTGGAAAGTAATTGTTGCATAGGTTTGAGATTCATTTTGTATAGCAACTTTTTCTTTGGCCTCTATTGCTTGGTGAAGTCCATCGCTATAGCGTCTTCCTTCAAGAACACGTCCTGTAAACTCATCTACAATCAAAACCTCTCCGTCTGTAACCATATAATCAACATCTCTTTTAAATACCTTATGAGCCTTTAATGCCTGATTAACATGGTGAACTATTGTACTGCTTTGAGCTCCGTAAAGGTTTTCTATATTAAGAAGCTTTTCTACTTTCTTTACACCCTCTTCTGTAAGGTATACATTTTTATCTTTTTCTATTAATACATAATCACCAGTGCCTGCAACCTCTCTCATTCTCTCATCAGTTTCTGCCTGCTTAAGCATAGGTATAATTCTATCTATCTCATAATACATTTTAATATTTTTTTCTGCAGGTCCTGATATTATAAGAGGCGTTCTTGCTTCGTCTATTAAAATACTGTCTACCTCGTCTACTATGGCATGATAAAACTTTCTCTGCACTTTATCTTCTTTTCTCACAACCATATTATCTCTTAAATAGTCGAAACCAAACTCGTTATTAGTACCATAAACAACATCGCAATTATAAACAGCTCTTCTCTCTGGTGAATGCGGCCTAGTATTATCAAGTATACCAACACTAATACCAAGCATAGAGTATATAGGCATCATCCATTCAGCGTCCCTTTTAGCAAGATAATCGTTAACTGTAACTACATGCACACCAAGCCCTGTTAAAGCATTAAGATATACTGCCAAAGTAGCAACAAGAGTCTTACCTTCACCCGTTTTCATCTCAGCAATTCTTCCTTGATGAAGCACAGCTCCTCCCATTATCTGCACATCAAAATGCCTCATGCCCGTAGTTCTTAAACTTGCCTCACGCACAACCGCAAATGCCTCTGGAAGTAATTCATCTAATATATCTTGAAGTTTCTTTTTATTCTCTTCTTTTGATAAATCTAATTCCTCTGTCTTACAGCCTATATAATCCTCTACTCTTTGTCTGAACTCTTTTGTTTTATTAGTTAACTCTTCATTAGTTAATTTCTTTATTTCTTCTTCAAATGTTAATGTTTTCTCTGCTATAGGTTTTAATATTTTGGCATCATTTTGTTCTTTAGAGCCAAATATTAATTTAAATACTAAATCCATCGCTCCCATTATAGGTAAATCTCCTTTATTAAATCAAGATTGCTTAAACATTATAAACAAATAAACAACTAAAAATATTCTTTATTTAAACTTAATAATAACATATAATGTAAATATAATAA
>NZ_SRZM01000368.1 GCF_019402445.1 Brachyspira pilosicoli | reverse complement strand
TTGAGCAAGATATAGCAAAAATAAATATAAAGAATAAAGTTATTATACGTTTCATAGTTTTCTCCTGTTTTTTAAATTTTTAAATTATAATTTTTAAATAAATTTTTTCTTAAAATATAATAATGTTTTAAAATTGATGTTTATATAAGTTTATATAATAAAAAGAAATTATTAATGATGATGATGTTTAGGAGAATATTGTTTTAAGAATTGAACTTTGAAAAAGCATTTGATGTTATTCATTTTTAATCTCCTATTTTTTTGAATTATTTATTATTATTTGTTTAATGGAGGCTTTATATTGTTTTTTAGCCCCCATTAATTTTTTGTTATTTTACAACTATGTCTTTACCAAACCATTTAGTAGAAATCTCTGCTGCTTTTCCATCAGCTCTCATATCATCTAAAGCTTTGTCAACAGCATTTAATAATTCTACATCATCTTTTCTAAAACCTATACCATAAAGTTCTTCAGTTAATGGGCTATTTTCTACAACCTCAAAATTAACATTCTCTTCAGCTATATAATAACGTGCTGCAACTTCATCTATTACAACAACATCTATTCTCTTAGCTTGTAAATCTAAGAAAGCATTAACATTAACATCATAAGGTCTAACCTCTTTAGCCTCTTTGCTTATAGGGTCAGCTTCTAATGCTTCCTGATTGCTTCCAACTTGTACTCCTAAAACTTTTCCTTTTAAGTCTTCTTTACTGTTAATGTCTTTTCTATCAGAAGATTTTACTATTATAAGTCTGTTATTAAGATATGGCTTAGAGAAATTAATTTGCTCTTTTCTAGTTTCATTTATTGTAAAACCATTCCATAACATATCAACGTCACCCTTGTTTAAGCTTAATATACCGCTTGCCCAATCTATAGGCTTAACTTCTAATTTTACTCCCAAACGATTAGCAACTTCTTGAGCTAAATCTATATCAAAACCAACTACATTTCCAGCTTCATCTCTAAAACCCATAGGGGCAAAAGTGTCATCTAAACCTAATACAAGTTTTCCGCTTTCTTTTACTTTTTGTAGAGAATTATCTGATGCAGAAGATGTTTGTGCGGCATTATCTGTTTTTGTTGAGCAAGATATAGCAAAAATAAATATAA
>NZ_SRZM01000367.1 GCF_019402445.1 Brachyspira pilosicoli | reverse complement strand
AAAAAAATATAATTATGAACCTAATACTTTTGCTAGATTAAAAGCAAGAAGAAGTTATATAATAGGGATTATAGTACCTGCTTTAGATTCAATAATTACATCTAGAGTACTAACTGGATTAGAAAAAACTTTTAGAGAAAAGAATTATATGCCAATAATAATGAACACAAATCATGAAAATGAATTGGAAATTAAATATATAGAGAAATTAAAGAGATTAAAAGTTGATGGTATAGTATTAAGTGCAACATATATTACAGCTGAACATAATAAAATATTAAAAAAATTAGATATACCTATTGTAATTTATGGACAAGAATATGCTGATGGTATAAGTATAATTAATGATGATTATAATGCGGGTATTGAGATAGGAGAATATATTGCCAAGAGGAATCATAAGGATATAGGTTTTATTAGTGTTGATGAAAAAGATGTTGCTATTGGGGTTAATAGAAAAAATGGCATAATAGATGGATTAAAAAA
>NZ_SRZM01000366.1 GCF_019402445.1 Brachyspira pilosicoli | reverse complement strand
GTATATTATAATATATATGTCTAAAAAGTTTTAGTAATCAAAAAAACTATTGAAATAAAGATATATATATGCTATACTAAAAGTATTGTGATTAATATTTGATGTTTAAGAGGGAAATTATATGGCTACTACTCCTATAAAATTCATGGATGTTAGATTCATAAATCCTTTCATAGTATCTCTGGTTTCTATATTTAAAGAAATGGCTGGTATTCCTATGGAAAAAGGAACTTTAGTAAAAGGACAAGGACGTAAACTATTTTCAGGTTATGGTGTTGCTATAGGAATAGTTGGC
>NZ_SRZM01000365.1 GCF_019402445.1 Brachyspira pilosicoli | reverse complement strand
TGCTATAGGAATAGTTGGCGATGTTAATGGACAGGTTTTATACGAATTCCCTGAAAATTTTTCTCAGCTTCTAACAGAAAGCCTTACAGATAAAAAACGCAGTGATTATGACTCTGAAGATGAGTTTGAAGATATGATGAGAAGTGTTATAAATGAAATGGGTAACACTATAAGCGGACTTGCTATTACTAAATTATCTGAAGAAGGCATAAGCTGCGATATTACTCCTCCTATACTTTATTATGGTAAAGAAATTCAAATTATCCCAAAAAACTTACAAACTATTATAATACCTTTTCAATCTAATATTGGCTTCGTTAGCGTTAATATAGCTATGGATGCTTAATTATTATATAATTGCTGTATGAAAAATATTGTTATATTATTCTTTTTTATAACTCTAATATCATGTAGTAGTAGTAAAAATATTATATCAAACAAAGAAAACAATACTATAGAAATACACAATATATATAAAATATATCCAAGCACACTAAAATTAAGTTTAATGTCTGAATATAGCCAAAAACATTATGGTTATCCAAATTATAGTTTGGTGAACCCTCAAATAATAGTTGTGCATTCTACAGAAACAAGAAATTTGCAAATAGCTCTAAATGTTTTTCAAAATGATTTTCTTATAGGAAGAAAAGATATAGATTCTGGAGGAGATGTTAATGTGGGCACGCATTTTTTAGTTGATACAAATGGAACTATATATGCAAGCACTCCTTTAGAATATATGGCAAGGCACACTATAGGTTTAAATTATACAGCAATAAGTATAGAAAACATAGGTTTTGCTGGTAAGCTTACAAAAGAGCAGCTTAATTCAAACATTAAACTAATTAAATATTTAAAAAATCATTATAAAAGCATAAAATATGTCATAGGGCATTATGAATATAGAGATACCAATTCACCGCATTATCATCTTTT
>NZ_SRZM01000364.1 GCF_019402445.1 Brachyspira pilosicoli | reverse complement strand
GTATTAAAAAGGTTTTTTATTTGAATATTAAAAACTTGATTTAATCAATAAAATTTATATACTAAAATTATAGAATATTAATTAAATTAAGGAGTTTTCTATTATGAAAAAAATATCCATTATAAGTTCTATGCTTATAATAGCAACAATTTTCATGGTATCTTGTGGCGGCGGCGGTACTAAAGACAATGCAGCAACTTCAGATGCTAATGGTCCACTAATTGGGGTTACAATTTATCGTTATGATGACAACTTCATGTCTTTCTACAGAAGAAACATCGAAAGTAAAATAGCAGGTAAAGCTAATTTAATAATTAACGATTCTCAAAATAACCAAGCTCAACAAAATGACCAAGTAGATGTTATGATAAATAAAGATGTTAAAGCTTTAGCAATTAACTTAGTTGACCCTCAAGCAGCTCAAACTATAATAGACAAAGCTAAAGCTAAAAATATACCAGTTGTATTCTTTAATAAACAGCCTAGTGCTCAAGCTATGGCTAGCTATGATAAAACTTGGTATGTAGGTACTACACCAGAAGAATCTGGCGATATGCAAGGAAAAATCGTTGTAGATGCTTGGAAAGCAGATCCTACTTTAGATAAAAATGGTGACGGTGTTATACAATATGTATTAATTAAAGGCGAACCAGGTCACCCAGATGCAGAAGCAAGAACTTCTCATGTAACTATGTATATTACTAATAATGGTCTTAAAGTAGAAAAATTAGAAGCAGAACAAACAGCTATGTGGGATACTGCAAAAGCTAAAGATATAGTAGATGCTTGGATACAAAAACATGGCGATAAAATAGAGTTTATTTTTGCTAACAACGATGCTATGGCTTTAGGTGCTTTACAATCTATACAAGCTTTAGGATACAATACAGGCGATAAAGCTAAATATATCCCTATAGTAGGTGTAGATGCTATTCCTGATATGTTAAACGAAATTAAAAAAGGAACAATATTAGGTTCAGTACTTAATGACCCAGTTGGACAATCTCAAGCTCTTGTAGATTTAACATTAAATGTTGCTGCTGGTAAAGACCCAGTAGAAGGTACTACTTGGACTTTAGACGAAGTAAAAGCAGTACGCGTTCCTTATGTTCCTATAACTGCAGACAATGTTACTATAGCTGAAGAAGCTTATAAGTAATAATCATTTTTATGAATGGGGATATTATACTTTTATAATGTCCCCAATTTCATATTTTTAATTTTGTATATCGTATTTTTTTAAAGTGTAATTTTAAGGATTTTATTTTTATGGAAGAGAGAAAAGTAATTCTTGAGATGAAGGGCATATCAAAATATTTCCCTGGTGTTCAAGCTTTAGATAAGGCTGAACTTGTTGTGAGAGAGGGAAATGTTGTTGCTCTTATGGGAGAGAATGGTGCTGGAAAATCCACTCTTATGAAATGTTTATTTGGTATTTACCATAAAGATGAAGGAACAATATTATTAGATGGTAATGAAGTGAATTTTACTTCTCCTAAACAAGCTTTGAATAATGGTGTAGCAATGGTTCACCAGGAGCTTAATCAGGTTAGGCAAAGAAATATACAAGATAATATTTGGCTTGGTAAATATCCTACTAAATTAGGGTTTGTAGATGAGAAAAAAATGTATGATGATACTAAGGCTATTTTTGATGATTTAGAAATACCTTTAGACCCTAGGACTAAAGTATCTACATTATCAGTATCTGAAATGCAAATGGTTGAAATAGCAAAGGCAGTGTCATACAATTCTAAGATACTTGTTTTAGATGAGCCTACTAGTTCGCTCACAGAAAAAGAAGTTGCTAAATTGTTTAAAATAATAAGAAAACTTCAAAGTCGCGGCGTGGGTATGATATATATTTCACACAAAATGGAAGAGATATTACAGATATCTGATGAAGTTACTATAATGCGTGATGGTAAGTTTGTTTCCACTACTCCTTCAAAAGAATTAACAACTGACCTTATTATTAAGCAGATGGTAGGTCGTGATTTAACTAATAGATTCCCTCCTAAAACTAATAAGCCTGCTGAAGGAATTTTAGAGATTCAAAATTTTACAGCATTCTATCAGCCTTCTCTTACTGATATTAATTTTAGTGTGAGAAAAGGTGAGATTTTTGGTATAGCAGGTCTTGTTGGGGCTAAAAGAACTGAGGTGCTTGAAAGTATATTTGGTATGCGTACTTTATCAAGTGGTAAAATTATTAAAAATGATAAAGATATTAAAAATAGTACAACAAGAAAAGCTATTAAACATGGATTTGCTTTGGTAACCGAGGAAAGAAGACAGACTGGTATATTTGGTATGCTTTCTATTAATTTTAATTCTATAATAGCTAATATAGATAATTATAAAGGTAATTTTGGATTTTTGAATAATAAGAAGATGAGAGAGGATACTAAATGGGTAATAGACAGTATGCAGGTAAAAACTCCTTCAGAGAAAACTGCCATACAAACATTATCTGGAGGTAATCAGCAGAAGGTAATATTGGGTAGATGGCTTTTAAGTGCTCCTGATATTCTTATGCTTGATGAACCTACTAGAGGTATTGATGTAGGGGCAAAATATGATATATATAAACTTATAATAGATTTAGCTACGGAAGGTAAGACTATTATTATGGTTAGCTCTGAAATGCCTGAGTTGCTTGGTATAACTGATAGGATAATGGTTATGAGTAACGGAAGGGTTGCGGGTATAGTTGATACAGCTAGTACTAATCAAGAAGAAATAATGGCATTATCTGCCAAATATTTATAATTTATTAATAAAGGAATAATATATGTCAGACAAAAATTCTACTATAAACAAAATATTAAAATTTATACTGAATAATGCCATATTTGCAGCACTCTTACTTATACTTATTGGTATTATTATTAAAGAACCATCTTTCTTTAGACTTAGCAACTTTGTAAACATTTTTGCTCAGGCTTCTACTCGTATGATTATTGCTGTTGGTATTGGTACTTTATTGGTAACTCAAGGTAACGACCTTGGTGCTGGTAGGGCTGTTGGTCTTGCTGCGGTTGTTAGTGCTTCTCTTTTACAATCTGCTACTAACCCTACTAGAATGTATCCTGATTTGCCTTTACTTCCTGTTATATTACCTATACTTTTAGTTATGCTTATACTTATGGTATTTGGTTTTATAAATGGTTTCATTATTTCTAAACTTTATGTAACTCCATTTATTGCTACTTTGGGTATGCAGTTAATACTTTACGGTGTTACTAGTACTTATTTTGATAGACCTCCTTATGGTGCTCAACCTATTGGAGGACTTGACCCTAGATTTACTAATTTGGCTCAAGGCGGTATAAAAATAGGCGGACTTACAATATCATACTTAATAATATTTGCTGTAATTATTACTTTAATCATGTGGGTAATTTGGAATAAAACTAAATTGGGTAAAAACATATTTGCGGTTGGTGGCAACCCTGAAGCTGCAGCTGTAAGTGGTGTAAACATTCCTCTCACTCTCATGATAGTTTATACTATGGCTGGTGCTTTATATGGTATAGCTGGTTCTTTAGAGGTTGCTAGGGTTGGTTCTGCTACAAACAACTTAGGTAATGGATACGAACTTGATGCTATTGCTGCCTGCGTTGTTGGAGGAGTTTCTTTCTCTGGAGGTATTGGTTCTATTTTGGGTATTGTATCTGGGGTTTTGATATTCCAAGTTATTAACTACGGTATGACTTTCGTTGGTATTTCACCTTATATGCAATATATTATTAAAGGTGCTATCATCATTGCTGCTGTTGCTGTTGATACTCAAAAATATTTGAAAAAGGTTTGATGAATTGTGGAAAATGATCCTTTTAGAAGAGAGTTTAATAAAAAAGAGACAAGAAAAAGAACCATCAAGTCTTGGATATTTTTTGGATTTGTGTTTCTAATTTTTGTGATTGCTGAATTGATTAGATATATCAAAGGCTTGATGTAGTGATTTATTAATAATAGAGCTATTGCTAATTTAATTAGTGATAGCTCTTTTATTTTATTAAATAATTTTTAAGTTTTTTATTTTCTTCAACTTTTTACCGCCTTCGCGGTGCGGACTTCG
>NZ_SRZM01000363.1 GCF_019402445.1 Brachyspira pilosicoli | reverse complement strand
TTTGCAACTTTGACGAAGTCCGCAGAGCGACCGAAGGAAGTGCCTGTGGGTGCGTAGCTATGGGAAAAAGTTGAAAAAATAAATTCTATGACAAACTATATTTGTTTCAGCATATACAAAAAAATAACAAGAGTTATTAATAAAAGCTCTTGTTATTTAATTTCAAAAAAATAAAATTAATTGTTCTTAGCTCTCCAAGTTTCTTTTTCAAATTCATTAGCAATGCCTACCAATGATTCATCTAAATCTATTTGAAGTACAGCATTAAAATTGTTAGTAGCCATCATTTGAGCTGCAAAACCTACTATAGTAACTATTTCAGAATCATTAAAATATTTTTTTAAATTATTCATAAGTTCATCAGTTACACCATTAGGGTCTTTTACCATTTGTTTGCCTAATTCTGATAATAGTTTTTCTTTTTCATCTAATTTAAGATTTTTAGGGTCATCGCCTATAGCTTTTAAATCTCTTATAAAAAATAAAGAACAAAGCATACAGCCATTTGTAGTAGAAACACTATGTGCTAATATCATAGCAGCTCTTTTGCCTACAACTTCTACCAATCTTTCAAAAGATACATACCAACCCATAAATGCTTCATATGTTGCATAATCATTTAAAAGTGCTTTTTTCATGTTTGTTACACTTCCACTTTTTTTTAATTGATAATCAAAAGCCTCTTTTACTTTGCCTTGAGCTTCTTCATATTGCATAAACTTCACTCTTGCCATAATTTTACTCCTAATATATAAAGTCCTTAATAAAAAATTATAATATTATAAGAAAATAATTTAATATAATTTTTTAATGATGCAATGATAAACAACATTTATAACTAAGTCAAGCAGTTTTATTATTGTTTAAAAGTGTTTGTATAAAATAAAAAACTATTATATAATTTTTTATTATTATGTAAAATATAGGTTATTATTATTTATAAAATTCAAATTATTAGATATGGACATTATGAGAAAAATAGCATTTATAATTTTTGTATTATCATTTAATTTATTATTCGCACAAGAAGAAGAAAATCTTCCTCCAATGCCTCCAGATAATCCAGAGGTAATACCTATGAGTGAAATAAAAGAGGGTATGGAAGGGGTAGGCTACACAGTAATACATGGTACAAATGTAGAGCCATTTAAAGTAAAAGTAATATCTGTATTAAGAAAGATGTGGAATGGAAGCGACGCTATACTTATACAGTTAGAGGGACTTAATTTAGAGCATTCTGGCACTGTTGCAGGAATGAGCGGTTCACCTATATATTTTGATGGTAAAATAGCAGGTGCTTTGGCTTTTGGTTGGAATTATTCTAAAGACCCTATTGCGGGTGTTACTCCTATAGAAGAGATGTATAAATTATATAATGATACTAATGTAAGACCTACAGGATTAAAGGCTGGAAATGCTTTACAGACTCCTTTAATGTTTTCTGGGTTTAATGCTAATTCTTTTAATGAATATTCTTCAAAGTTTAAAGAGATGGGCTTTTACCCTATGCAAGCTGGTGGAACTGTATCAGACACTAATCAAAGCAGCAAGTTTTTGTTTGGTGATTCTGTTGCTATAGTTTTGGTTGATGGAGATTTATCTATAGCGGGAGTTGGTACTGTTTCGCATACTGATGATGAGAAGTTTTTGCTTTTTGGGCACTCTATGTGGGGTAAAGGACATTTGAGAGCTCCTGTTTCAAGGGCTTATATTAATCATATAGTGGCTTCTGTTGCTTCTTCTTTTAAAATTGGTGCTGCTTATTCTAATTATTTGGGTTATACTGTTTATGACGGCACTTTTGGGGTGTCTGGTGTATATGGTGAAGTGCCTGAAGATACTATGATACCTGTTAGTCTTAAAGTTGAAGACCAGAACTTTTTAAACAGAGATTTTAATTTAAGAGTATTAAATGACCCTACATATTTTTCTCAGCTTCTTTCTATGGCTATATATGAGGCTATTAGTTCTACTGCAGGAAGCGAAGAGGAAGGGGTGTTTAGCATAAGCTATGAGATTGAAACTGATTATTTTGATGAGCCTTATAAAATAGAAGAGAGAATACTTTCTTATTCTTCAAAAGATGCTTTTAGAGAGGCTATTAATCAGCTTGTAGCTCCTATAGATTTCTTTATATACAATAACTTTAATAGGGTAGCTATAAAATCTATTAAATTATCTGTAAAAAGAAGTAATTTGGAATATGGTTTTATTAATGATATTACATTATTAGAACCTAGAGCTGTTGCAGGTGAGACTATACATTTAAGAGTTGGTGTTACTCCTTACGGCAAAGAAAAAACTTATGTAGATATACCTGTAAAATTGCCTGTTAATCTTAATACTGATGTTTATTCTATATATGCTGCTAATGAATATATATATGCTTATGCACAAAAATTATTTATGCCGAATAAATATAAAATTAGAAGTTTAGATGATGTGATGAAATATTATAGCAAGTCTTATGATGATAAGGCATTAAAGGTTTGGCTATATTCATCATCGAGGGGAGTTCAGATAGGGGAATATTCTTATCCAACGCTTCCTATGTCTAAATATGGTGTAATGGCAAAAGATGCTACATCAGATAAGGCTGCTGTTATTACTGATATAAATGGAAATTATAATATGCCATATTCTATACTTGGTTTAATGAAAATAGATATAATAATTGAAGGGGCTAAAAAATATGAAAATCGCTAAGATAATTTTTATACTGCAAACTATACTAATATTATCATCTTCCAATGTTTTTGCTGTTGTAACAAGAAGTTATGCAAGCACAAAAAAAGGTTTTTATGATAATGGACTTTACAATGGAATAATGCTTACAGAGCAAGGTTCTTTGAGTTTAGCTCCTCTAATAGAGAAAGAAAGTTCTATAGACGGCAAATATATATGGAAAATCTATCCTGCTAAAGACGGAAGCATGTATGCTGCTATAAGCGGAAATGGTGCTGAGTTATATAAAAAAAGGGCTAATGAAACTAATTTCAGCCTTTTTATAAAATCTGATAATGACAATGCTTTTACTGCTGTAATTACAGATGATGCTGGTAATGTTTATGCGGCAGTTGGACCTTATGCTAAAATTATGAAATATGACAGTAACGGAAAAGAGATTTGGTCTAAAGATGTTGATGATACTTATATATGGGATATGAAGTTTGATGCTAATGGCAATTTATATTTAGCTGCAGGCGGCAACAATGCAAGAGTATTAAAAGTATCTTCTGACGGAAAGATTACTGAAATATTGAAAACAGAAGAACAGCATGCTATGTCATTATATTATGATAAAAAGCAAAATAAATTATATGTAGGCACTGCTGGAAGGGGCTTAGTATTATATATTGATTTATCTACAAATGTTGAAAACCCTTCATATAATGTGCTTTATGATACAGCACAAAATGAAGTATATGCTATCACTATGGATAATATAGGTAATTTATATTTTGGTACAGCCACAAGAGAGCCTTCATATTTAATACTTCCTTCTATAATAGACAGTGGTAAAACAGTAGAAGACAGCGATAAAGAGTTTAGAAACTCTCTATACAAAGCAGATACAAACGGCACAGTTCAAAGACTTTTCTTCTTAAATCAAACATTAGTATTTGCTTTAAGCAGCGACAACAACAATAATATATATTTTGTTACAGGCGACTCTGCTGATGTTTATAGAATAAATGGAGATGACGGTTTATTATCATATATAGGCGGCTTAAGAAACAAGATATTATCCACTTTTGCTGCTACAGATAATGGACTTTATTTTGCAATATCAAAAACTGGTGAAATATATAAAATGGACAATGAATATCCAACAGAAGGCACTTTTACAAGCGATACATTAGATTTGAGAGTGCTTAGCAAATTTGGAAGTTTAAATGCTGTAACTACTACACCAGAGGGTTCAAGCGTTACTATAGAGATGAGAAGCGGAAATGTTGCTAGAGTTGATGAAACTTGGAGCGAGTTTAAACCTGTTGTAAACAATAACGGTAAAATAGAAGCTCCTGACGGAAGATTTTTACAATACAAAGTTACAATGAAAACTACAAATCCAGAGATAAGCCCTGTATTAAGTTCTATGGATTTTACTTATGTAGAAAATAATTTAGCTCCTGATGTTATTAATGGAGGTTTGGCTACATATTACAGACAGCAAAATGATTCTGCTGAAAATAAAACTCCTCAGTTAGAAGAACAGGAAGCTATGGTATATTGGAAGGGAACTGACCCTAACGGAGATAAACTAACATATACTTTGGAATATAGATTAAAAGGCGAGCAAAATTATAAGCTTATTGCTGACAATATAGAAAATCAATATTATAAGTTTAAGTCTTATTTGCTTCCTTCTGGTATTTATGATTTTAGAATAACTGCAAGCGATAAATATGATAATCCTGTGGGAGATATTAAAACAAAATCTCTTGAGGTATTTAATGTAAAATATGATAATGAAGCTCCAGAGTTGCTTGATTTTAAATCTGTTTCTGAAGGAAATATCAGAAAAATTACATTTAAATTATCTGATAAATTATCATTCTTAAAAACAGTAAGATATTCTACTATTAACAATGAATGGTTATATATAGTTCCAGATGATAGAATATTAGATTCTATGAATGAGAGTTTTACTATTACTATAGAAGATGAAAATATATCATCTATTACTATAGAGGCTATGGACGTTGAGGGTAATGTTAAATATTATTCTTTCTTAATATAATAGGAGTGTGTGTATAATGGCAGTTAATTGTGTATGGTGCGGCAAGAAAATAGATGATGTTGCAGGACAGGCTACAATGGACACTTGTGATGAGTGCGAGGAGTTTTTTGAAGAACATATTGATGATATAGCAAAGTCATTAAATGAGCTTCTTAAAAAAAATGAATCCTCTTCATCTAAGCCAGATGAAAAAAAAGCTTGGATTAGCTATTCACTTATAACTGCTATACATATGCTAAGCTCAAAGCCTTGTATTGAGTTTAAGGATTCTAAATATAAAGATATTTTATCAGAATAATTTATGAGAGTAAAATTATTATTATTTATATTATCTATTTTTTTTATTTTATCTATGTCTAGAAATAAGCAGACTCTCTACTGTGAAAGATGCGGTTTAACTTTTAAAAATTTAAATGAACTATTATCACAAAGATGCGAAAAAGCTTTGGAAGGACCTTATTTAAATAGGCATAAGCTTTATGAAGGCACAGAAAAAGAGATGTACACTTGTAAATATTGCGGCTATCAGTATAAAACTATAAGGCTTTTAACCTCATTAAAATGCACCAAACACCCAGACGGAGAATATAAGGGCGACCATGCTCCTGAATTATAGAATAAATATTTTTTACTATTAAATATAATTTTTTCATATTTTTTCTTTAATTTTTGATATTAATATGTTATAATACCTCGAAAATTTTCAATTATATTAATATTTTTTATAAGGAGAATTATATTATGAACAAAAAATTATTAACTATCTTTTCATTATTATTAATCTTTTTTGCAATGTCTTGTAACAATAAAACTACAGACCCAGTAGCACCTTTAAAAGATTCTCAATATGTAGGAAAATGGTATCAAGAAGGTATAGATGCTAATCCTGTATATGAAATAAAACAAGACGGAAGTATTGATGCTTTAAATGGAACAACAGTGGTAGCAACTGTAAACGGAACTGATGTTGTAAAAGAAAATGATACTACATTTAAAGCTGCTTTTTCAGAAAATGGTCAAACAGATGAAGTTACTTTTACATTTACTGATGATAAAACTGGTACTGTAAAATCATCAGGACAAGAAGCTAGTACTTTTAATATTGTTAAAAAATAATAGTTAATTAGTTTATTAAAAAAGTGTCTGATATTATATTTCAGGCACTTTTTTATGTTTAAAATATAATTTCAAATAAATATTAAAATGTATACTCATAAATAAATTATAATAACTTTTTTGCTTGATAATAGAAAAAAAATAAAGTATAATCATATAAATTTAATTACAAAAAAAGGAAAATTGTTTTATGAAACAAACTGTGCTTCTTAAAATATCAGGTGAAGCTTTGCTTGGCGAAAAGGACTATGGTATAGATAATAATGTTGTAGACAGAATAGCTATGGAGATGAAAGAGGCTGGAAACAATACTCAAATAGCTGTTGTTGTGGGAGGAGGCAACATATTTAGAGGAATGCAGCTTTCTAACAAAACAGGTATGGTGAGAGCTACAGCGGATTCTATGGGTATGCTTGCTACTATAATGAATGCCATTGCTTTGAAAGACAGATTTATGGCTGCTGGTACTCCTACACAAATACTTTCTGCTTTCAATATTGAAGGCATGATTGAGGGATTTGAAAGAGATAAGGCTATTCGTATATTAGAAAGAGGTAATGTGCTTATAATAGCAGGAGGTACATCTAATCCTTACTTTACTACAGACAGCACTTCTATATTGAGAGCTTTAGAGATTGGTGCTTCTATTGTATTAAAGGGCACTAATGTTGATGGCGTTTACAATAAAGACCCTAAAACAAATAAAGATGCTGTTATGTATAATGATATTACTTTTAAAGAGGCTATTAATCAAAACTTACGCGTTATGGATATGACTGCTTTTGCTATGGCTAATGATAATAATATGCCTATTAGGGTGTTTAACATGAATAAAATGGGCAATATTACAAAGGCTATTAAAGGCGAAAATATAGGAACTTATGTTCATAATTAAAAGATAGAGAAAAAAATAAAAATTAAGGAGATTATGATGTTTGATTTATTTTGGGGGGCTGGAATAGCACCTATGTTTGTTGGAATAATAATTATAGTAATATTTTTAATTATTTTCTTTAGATTTTTCCCATTAGGTTTATGGATTACTGCTTTATTTTCTGGGGTGAGAATTAGTATAATTACTTTACTTACTATGCGTTTGAGGAGAGTTAATCCTTCTTTAATAGTATTGAATCAAATTAAGCTATGGAAGGCAGGATTAAAAATAAACAGCAATGAACTTGAGGCACATTATTTAGCTGGTGGTAACCCTACTGCTGTTGCTGATGCTTTGATTGCTGCTGATAAAGCTTCATTAGATTTAAGCTTTGAGAGAGCTGCTGCTATAGACTTAGCTGGTAGAGATTTAGTTGATGCTATAAGAACATCAGTTTCTCCTAGAGTTATAGCTACTCCATTAATTGCTGCTGTTGCTAAAGACGGTATACAGGTAAAAGCTACTGCTAGGGTTACTGTTAGAACAAACATTAACAGACTTGTTGGCGGTGCTGGAGAAGAAACTATCATTGCTAGGGTAGGCGAGGGTATTGTTACTACTATTGGTAGTGCTGCTACACACAAAGAGGTATTAGAAAATCCTGATAGAATATCACAGGTTGTTTCTGCTAAGGGGCTTGATTCTGGTACTGCTTTTGAGATACTTTCTATAGATATTGCTGATGTGGACGTTGGAAGCAATATTGGTGCTGTTTTACAAATTGACCAAGCTGAGGCTGATAAGAAAATTGCTCAGGCTAAAGCTGAAGAGAGACGCGTTATGGCTATTGCCCGTGAACAGGAGATGAAAGCTCAAGTTGAAGAGATGAAGGCTAAAGTTGTTGAGGCAGAAAGTCAGTTGCCGCTTGCTATTGCTGAAGCTTTGAAAAAAGGAAATATTGGAGTATTAGATTATTACAACATGAAAAATGTAATGGCTGATACTGAAATGCGTTACAGTATATCTGGAATGGATACAACAAGCAAAAATTCAAAATAATTGATTTTTTATAAAATAAGCGGGCTATTAATTTTTAGCTCGCTTTTTTATTTATTAAATTAATAAAAACATTTATGGAAATATTAGATTTAGATAGAGCCGAGTATGAATTAAATAAGGCTTACAAATTAAATCCAACTCCTTGGGCTAATCATTCAAGATATGTAGCAAAGGCTGCTAGGATTATATCAAGTGAATATAATAAAAAAAGTCCTTCTGATAAAAAACTCAATGAAGATAATGCGTATATATTTGGTTTACTGCATGATATAGGCAGATATACAGGCATAAGTGCTGAGAGGCATTTAATTGATGGGTATAAATATTGCATCAATTATGGCTGGGAGAAGATGGCTCAAATATGTATAAGTCATGCTTTTATGATAAAAGACATTAATAGTGCAATAGGTGCTTTTGATATGAGTGATGAAGACTATAATTTTATTAAAGAGTTTTTAGAAAATGTTCAATATGATGATTATGATTTGCTTATTCAATTATGCGATAGTCTTGCTTTGCCTGATGGTTTTTGTTTATTAGAAAAGAGATTTGTTGATGCGGCTTTGAGATATGGTACATTTCCGCAAAGTGCATTAAGATGGAAAAAAGTATTTGAAATAAAAAAATATTTTGAAGATACTATTTCTACTTCAATATATAATCTACTTCCAAATATTAATATTTATTAAACTAATTTGTTTTTATATGTCTTTTAATATATAATAATTGTTATGAAAAAAGAAAGAAAAGAAATTTATTTAGATAAAAATGAAAACCCATATAAACCTTCAAAAAATATTATAAAAGAGCTTGAGAGTTTTGATATAGAATCTTTTAGGCTTTTTCCAGATTATAGTGCCAAAGAATTAGATTTAGCTATGGCGAATAATCTTAATATTGATAAGGATAATATTATATCTGTTAATGGTATGTATGAGGCTTTTTACTGTATATTAAATTCATTTGAAAATAAAAAAATATTATTACAAGAACCT
>NZ_SRZM01000362.1 GCF_019402445.1 Brachyspira pilosicoli | reverse complement strand
ATAGATGTGTTTCTTCAAAAAGATGTTAATTCTCTTTTATTGTATGATATTAACAAAAATCATTTAGATAAAAATGGGATAATAGTAGGTATATATTTAGGTACAGGACTTGGTAATGCAATTGCTATAGATGGAAAAATACATTATGGATTTAGCGGAGGTTCAGCAGAACTTGGACATATACCTGCCTTAGGATGTTATAATAAATGTGATTGTGGAAAAACTGGATGCATAGAAACTTTAGTATCTGGCAGAAAATTAGAACAAATAGCAAATAATCATAATATAAAAGATATATCATCAATATTTAATTATTTTGATGATATTGAAGAATTAAAAGATTTTGTAAGATATTTTGCTATTGCAGTAGCAACTGAAATAAGCATTTTAGATCCAAATGCTGTTATTATAGGTGGCGGTGTTCCTGTTATGAAAAACTTCCCTTTGGATTTTTTTGAAAATGAAGTTAAAAATAATTTGAGAGCTCCAAATCCTAGAAATAATATAAATATTATATATTCTGATAACGATATTAATGCAGGAGTAATAGGAAGTATTATATCTGTTTTAGGATTATAAAATAATTATTGTAAAAATATTTAAAATTTTATATACTAAAAAAACTAATTAAATTTAATATAAAAAGAGATGTTTATGGAAATAATAGACAATACAAGCAGAGTACAATTATACTATCAACTTTATGATATTCTTTTAAATAAAATAAAATCAGGTGATTACAAACCTAATGATTTATTTCCAACAGAAAATGAATTAATAGAAAAATATAAAGTGAGTAGAATTACTGTTAGAAAAGCTATGGATATGCTATCACAAGAAGGTTTAATATCTAAGAAAAGAGGTATTGGTACATTTGTAAAAGCACAGAAAATAGAAAATAACCTAGCATCTATAATTGATTTTAACGATAATATGAAAAATAAAGGATATAGTCATTCTACTAAAGTTATAACTAATAAAATTGTAGAATGCAATAATAATATATCAGAAGCTCTATCTATACCAAACAATACAAAACTTATAAATATAGAAAGACTTAGACTTATGCAAAATGAACCTATATGTTTAGAGTCAGCAAATCTTATATATGACAGATGCCCTGAAGTATTGAATAGAGATTTTAATAATGAATCTTTAAGAACTTTTATAAAAGATAATTATAAAATCATATGGAAACATGCTAAACAGAAAATAACAGCTATAAATGCTGATAAAAGAATATCGAATATTTTAAATATAAAAAAAGGAGACCCTATTTTATATATAGAAAGGGTAAGTTATTGTACAGACAATATTCCTTTAGAATATTTAGAAGCATATTATAGAGCTGATATGTATTACTTTACTGTTGATTTAGAATATTAAAATTAGTATTTTTTATAATAATTAATAATAAAATATTACAATAAAAAATAGTATAATTATAAAACTAAATACAAATTTTAGTTTTATAATTATATATATATTTAAATAATTAATCGTTTCTGTTAAACTCTAAATCTTTTAATTCTCTTAATTTTGGTAAATCATCTAAACTATTGATACCGAAATGCATTAAGAATTTATCTGTTGTTCCGTATGTTTGTCTTTTGTCAAGATAATCTTTTCTACCTTTCCAAGCTATAAAACCATCTTCCATAAGCATTCTAAGATGATAAGAACTATCGCTTTGTCTTATATCATCAATTTCTGCTTTTGTAAGGGGTTGTTTATATGCTATAATAGAAAGTGTTTGAAGCATAGCTTTTGATATTTTTTTCTTACGCTTTCTGTCATATATTGCAGATAAAGTACCAAATGTAGAAGGTATTATAGTCATCATCACACTATCACCTATTTCCAATATCTCTATGGCACTTCCTACACTTTTGTATCTATTATTAATATTTTCTATATAGTTTCTTATGTCAGTATTTTCACACTTAAAAAGGTTTCTTAATCTAGATATAGAAACTGTACCCTCTACATATATAACAGCTTCTAATACCCTCTCAAGCTCTTCCTGATTCTCTAATACATTTTCATCTATTGTAAAATTGCTCTCTGCCTTTACTTCATTATTATTATTAGCTTCAATAGTATCTTGATTAGATAATTCCTCTAAACTCATTTAAGAAAATCCTTTTTCATTTTTAGTTTTACAGTATTATAACATATAAATTCTTTTTTTCAATCTAAAAAAAATTTAGAAGAATTTTTGTATTATTTTTTGTATAAATCATAAAAATACATTAAAGACTCAACTACCTCTCCACTTCTACACATCTCTCTATAAACTCTTTCATCAACAATTTTTGCCTCACTAACCTCATTTTCTTGCAAGATTAAATCATTTATATTAACATCTCTCTTAAACACATAAGAATCAATTATAGTATTAGAAAAATCAAGAATAAACGAAGTAAGAAATATAGCCTCATTAATTTCAAAATTAAGCCCTATCTCTTCTTTTAGCTCCCTAATAGCTCCCTCAACACTGCTCTCACCAGCAACTATAGAACCCTCAGTACATTCCCACATATTAGGGCATATCTTTTTACTGCTATGTCTTTTGGTTAATATCACCTCATCATTACTATTAACCACCCAAGCATGTATAACTATATGATAATCGCCATCTTCTAAAGGCACACCTCTTTTATGCAGCTTATTCTTTTGATTTTTGTTTATATCATAGATGTCCCAAATCTCAGCCATAATATTTTTTTACTATTATCACTCCCTATTGATATACGATGATATTATATTTCTAAAAGAGTTTATATGATGCCTAATATCATATATATCTCTAATACTTAAAATTTTATGCAAAACATACATAGGATTAAAAGATAAATTATAAAAATATTCTACATACTGAAAAATATCATCAACTTCCAATTTCAGCACACTAGTACGCATATCATATTCAAACCAATTATCAGTATTAATATAATTATTCTCACTGCAATAATTAAATATATTAGTACCAGGATATGGAACAAAAATAGAAGTATTCATTGTATTAATATAACCATTAGTCATTAAATATTTTATTACATCAAATGTAGCAATAATATCATCTTCATTTTCCCAAGGATATCCTATCTTTACCATCATATCTATAAATAAGCCAGCCTTTCTTGCCATTTTAATAGACTCGATAACAGAATCTATATTTACATTTGAAGGAAAAAGTTTCTCTAACGTTTTAGTGTTTGCAGAAGGAAAAGTAACTATTAATGTTTTAAACCCTGCTCTTCTCATCATCTTATAATAATGATAATCCAAATCAGTAAAATACATGTGGCAATCAATATAAACTTTTTTATTTAATTTTCTCTCTATCATAGTTTGACAAAATAATGAAAGCCACTCACCCATAGGAAAAGACACTGTAACATCAACAAACTCTTTTATACCGTATCTTTTATATAAATATTCTATTTCATCAACAACATTAATAGGGTTTCTTAATCTAACATTATTAAATAATACATTAGAAGCTGCACAATTATAATTGCCAAAAACAGCCCCCCTTCCAGACATAATAAAAGTAGCTGGAGTTTTTTTATAATATTCATTTTCTTTGGAATATAATTTCCAATTAGTGAGATTTCTATCTATAAATGGAAGCCTATCTAAAGGATAATCAAGTTTACATTTGCCGGTATTTCTAATATTTCCTTGAGAAGTTCTATAATATATACCCTCTTTTAATTTTTCACCATTATTAATATGATTTACAATGCTTAAGAGAAGTATATCATAATCTCCACCTGTAATAACAAAATCTACTTCAGACTTATCAAAACTCTCTTCAGGCAATGCTGTAACATGGTCGCCTGCTAAAACTATATAAGCATTTTTATATTTATCTTTAATAGCATTAATAGTATCCCAAGTATAATTTATGGTAGCAGTAGTAGCTTCAAAAAATATTAATTGCGGATTTATTTTGTCTATCTGTATAAGCCAATCTATTATATCCATCTTTCTTGCAACAGTATCTATAAAAAAAACATCATAGCCGTTATTTTTTAATAAAGTAGCAGCATAGGCAGGAAGTATTGGGTAATTAGCAGTAAAATTCCTCACCCATTGAAATTGCCTATTTAAAGACATTAATGGAAAACCTTTATTATATTCAAAAGGAGGATATGTTATACATACTCTATCAATTTTTTCTTTTTTCATTGTTTATATATTTTTTTATTTTACTTTTTTAGCTATTTTTTTAGGAGATTTAGAAGATTTCTTTTTAATTATTTTATTCTCATAAACATATTTTTCTAATTCATACTGGTCATCAAATATTACATCATACCACTCTTCATATCTCTCACATTTAGGCGGACTATGCTTAGTACATATATCATGCCTATTCTCATAATTTTTGCACAAATAAGTTTTTTTATCTAAATATCTGCACTCGCTTCTTATCATATGGTACCAAGTATCCTGATATATAAATATAAATGAATGCTTAAAATAAAGATACCATTTCAAAGTTTTTAATTCTTCTTCATTTTTAGGTTTAGATATTTCCATTACCAAATCATGACAGCATAAAGAATTACAATCTGCACATAATTTATCTGTAACTTTCTCTTTTCTATCTTTAAAAATTTTATCAGACGGTATAACTTTCATCAATAAATCACCTTATAAAAAATAAAACAATCATTTAATTATACTAAAGTGATTAGGTTTTGTCAATTTGATATTTTTGTTATTATAGCGGATTGGATAACCGCTCCACTTCTTTATATTGGTATAAAAGAAAAAAGAACTGCATTTTTAGCTTAAAATGTTGGTATTATCTTAATATATATTCCTAAAACATTAGCTATAGTATATGCGTTTTTGCAACTTTTTGTTGATATTTTTATATGAAAATTATATAATACATTTTATACTAAATATATTAGGAGAACTAAAATGAAGTTAAAAATATTTATAATTTCTTTTATATTTATTTTTTCAAGTATGCTATTTCCTGCTTTTGAATTAGATTTCGCTGGAAAATTTGGATTTGCCGACAGTTTTACTGATTTAACAGGCGGGGTTTTTGAGCCAAGATTAGATTTAAATTTACAATTAGGTTATAACTTTCCTATAAATAAATCTTCTTTCAGAAGCATAAGCTTATTATTTGATACAGGAATAGATGCTCGAATGATATCTTTAAAAAATGATAATTATAAAATAAATCAATTAGGTGCAGGTGCAATAACAACAGGTTTGGCATTAAAATTTATATTTACTCCTGTTTTAAATTCAAAAATAGATTCAGTTTTCGGCTTATCTTCAGGTGTTAAATTTATACCCATAATAGATGATTTAAATATAAAACCAAATAAAGTTCCAATATCTCCATACGTTAATTTATTTTTAGAAACTAGAATTTATAATGTTAATGAAACTTTAGCTATCGTATATGGTCTTAATATTTTTTATGAATATATGATATTTGATAAAAGTGATATAAATAACTTATTTGGAGGCTATAATATAAATCAGCATCATTCAATAGGAGCTATGCTTTCTCTAGGTATTCATTTTGGAAAGCGTTAAACCTTATAATAATTAGTATAGAATATTGGGCTTATGATGAATGAATATATTTATCATAAGCCTTATTTTTTATTAATATATCATACTAAAGGTTTTCAAATTTATTAAAAATAATTTTTTTATTTTAATTATTTGCAGGGCTTTG
>NZ_SRZM01000361.1 GCF_019402445.1 Brachyspira pilosicoli | reverse complement strand
CCCCAGTTCTTTTTGTGGCCAAAAGAACCAAAAAGACTGCATTTTATAAACTCACCTTTAGGTATAGCCAAATCACTATATTTAATAATTATTACATATATGTTTAATTAAACATTCCTTTTCCTTTAGCATTCATATCGATAACATTCTTTATAAAAGCTCCCTCTGGAAATATATCTTTTGCCATTTTTATATACTTATCATAATTGGCTTTATCATTATTCTTAAAATAAGCCTGTGAAGTCCATAAATAAACTATATGTTTTTCCCATTTCTCTTTAGCATTGCTTTCTGCTTTTTTAAATATTGGAAGAGATTTATCTATTCCGCCACCTACAAACTCAGGACTGTACGCTGTAAGTATTGCTTTACCTAATAGCGAAGGAAAATGATTAGCATTAATTTTTAAAGCATTATCATATATCTCCCCAGCCTTGCCAGAAAGTTTTACAACCTCATTAAATGAAGAATAATTAATAGCACTGCTCATCACATCAGCAACAGAAGCCATATAATCAGCATCTTTTTCTGTTAATAATGGAGTATTCTTTTTTATATTATCATTCAATAATTTGTAAGACTCTCTTTTACTTCTAGGATTCATATATATATCCATAAGTAAAATAAGATTCTCATAAGTTTGCTTTTCTGTTTTTCCATAATTGCCGTTTTTTATTTTTTCTATAGCCTTATATAAATCACCAGCTTTATTGGTATTAGCCATATAATAAAGATTATAAAGCTCATTAAAATCTCTGTTATACGAAAAAGATGAAATAGTAAAAACTAAAGATAAAAATAAAACTGTAAAAATCTTTCTCATTATAAACCCTCCTTAAAATACTATAGTGCTAATTATTAAATTCATAACCAAACTATTATTATTATCAACACCAAAAGTTAATTGTAAAGGTGTTGAGCCGTAGAGATTGTAGCCTATTCCGCCTCCTACAACATATAATAAATTGCCTTTATCAATACTGCTTTCAAAATATTTTCCGTACCCCACATTTCCAAAAGCAACTAAGTATATATCATTAAAACCAGAAGGAAGAAATCTCATAAAAAACTTATATTCAAGATGAACAAATGTAAGAAAGTCCATATTTTTAAGATGTGCCTCCAAATTACTTAAAGGCATCATCATAAGAGAGTATAAATACTTAAACCCTATAGAATATTTTTTCTCGCTTTTATCAAAATAAGCACTGTATCCTATATAAGGCATAATTCCAAGCTCGCCCCAATAATGAAAAAACGAATAAGGCATACTAGCTGAAACATTATAAGAATACTGCTTTTCATTAGGTATAATGCTCGCACCCACTCCAGCATTAAACTTTAATTTATTAACTCCGTCATCAACAAATGTAGAACTTAAACCAATATTCTGATTAATCTTAAATATAGAGCTTAATCTATAAACCTCTCTCTCAGAAGTAAGCATTTTGCCTATATTCATTCCATAATAAATACTCACATTATCAAAAGAATAACCTAATTTTAATTGTCCGTAATATTCTAAATCTTTATAATTAAACGTAGCAAATGGAGGAGTTATTCCTTGTTTGTAATTTAAATCTATAAAAAATCTTCTGTATCTGTATTCCATTCCAGCATTGGCGAATATTCCAAATGATGATTCTGCACCATAGTCAAAACTTATTCCTACACGCGGAACATATACAAAATGTGAATTCTTTTTATATGCATATCCTAAATCAACAGAAAATGGAAAACCAAAATAATTATAACTATAATGAAAACCTGAGTTTACAAAATCATTCTGAGCAAAAAGGAAACTTGATAATATAAAAAATATTAATAGCAATTTCTTCATAAAACGCAACTCACATATATTCAACTATATTAATATTATAACAAAAGTATTATGTCTGTCAATATACTTTGCATAAAATATCAATATTTTTTATTTCTTATATTCAAATATGCTGCTTCTAAATAAATAATAATCTGCAATTATAGAAATAGTCCAATTTAATATACCAACAAAAGGCCACATAAACCACAAATAATTATTATATTTATACGTGATGACATTTACAATAATCATTATTACAGAATAAATTACAACAGCAATAATAGAGTTTTTTAAATTAATTTTATATATATCATAACTATACTTTCTTATTTTAGGCTTTATATTATCAGAGAAATTCCAAAAAGAATAAATAACTATATAAATAAATAATACCAAATAAAAATAAGGCATAGTAAGTTTATAACCTATTTTAGTAGTTTCATTAAAAAAACTTAAATTATCTATAATCACACCAAAAGTAAAAGCTAAAATAGCTGTAGAAAAAGATGATATTAAAACTGTTAATATTTTTATATATAAATTATGTACAATTTTTGCATCTTTGCTTATATCTTCAAA